>JACCXF010000069.1 GCA_013697295.1 Actinomycetota bacterium
GCATCGAGGATGCCGTTCCTGCGGTAACCCCTGGGGGGACCGGCCGTCGAGACGGCCTACTCCCCCCATACCCCCCTCAGGACAGTCGGGCTGCTCCGACGAGGCTCGCCGAGCCGACCTAGTCCAACCCAGACCCCCCTCGGGTCTGGCTGCGTTTGCAAAGACGAGAGAACGGGGGTGGGCTCCGCTAGTCTAGGGCGAACGCGTGTTCGCCTGAATGAGGGCGCGAGATCGAAGGGGTCGCATTGCGGGTGTTGGGGATCGATCCGGGCGTCGCCACCACGGGATTCGGGGTGGTCGAACGCGTCGGGGGGAAGATGGCACCTCTCGACCTGGGCGTGATCCGGACTCCCTCCGGGACCCCCCACGAGACGCGGCTGGCGACCTTGCGCGCGGCGCTCGCGGCCCTGATCCGTCGTCATGAGCCTGATGTGGTCGCGGTCGAACGACTCTTCTTCAATAGCAACGTGAAGACCGCGATGGCGGTGGGTCAGGCTTCGGGCATGGCGTTGCTGGCCGCGGCGGAGGCGGGGTTGTCAGTCACCACTTACACGCCCTCGGAGGTAAAGCAATCCGTCGTCGGCGTCGGCAGCGCGAGCAAGCACCAGGTGCAAGCGATGATCGCCGTCTTACTCGGGCTCGATGCACCTCCGTCCCCGCCGGACGCCGCCGACGCATGCGCTCTCGCGATCTGTCACATCAATCGGGCGGGGCTGTCGCACGCGGTCGCGCGGGCGCTCCGATGATCGGGTTCCTTCGCGGCGACGTGGCCGGTCGAACTCCCGACGGCTGCTTCCTCGAGGTTCACGGGGTCGGGTATCGGCTCAGCTGTCCCACCACCACACTCGCCGGTTTGCCTCCGGACGGTGGCACCGTGCGGTTGTGGACGCATCTCCACGTGCGCGAGGACGCGATGACGCTCTTCGGGTTCGTCACCGAGGGCGAGCGGCGTACCTTCGAGGGCCTCTTGACCGTTCCGGGGGTTGGTCCCAAGGTCGCCCTCCAGGTGTGCTCCGCGTTCGCCCCCGAGGAACTCCGCAGGGCTCTGGTAACAGACGACGTCGCGGGGCTGGCCTCCGTTCCCGGCATCGGTAAGAAGACCGCGCAGCGGATCGTGTTCGATCTCAAGGAGAAGCTCGCGCTGCCCGACCTCGAAGTGGTTGGGGCTCGCCCCGATCCCCTGTCCCAGGCCCGGTCGGCGCTCGAGAACCTGGGCTATTCGCCCGGCGAGGTGCGCGCAGCGTTGGGCGAGGTGGACCCTGGGCCCGACGACGGGGTGCAGGAGGTCGTCAAGTCCGCGCTGAAGGTGCTGGCATGAGTGACGAGATCCTCGCCGTGGCGATCGGCCCGACGGAGCGAGAGGCCGAGACCACGCTCCGCCCTCGCACGCTGGACGAGTTCGTCGGACAACCCGAGCTCAAGGAGCACCTGGGCATCGTTCTCGAGGCGGCCCGAGGTCGGAACGAGCCGGTGGGGCATCTGCTGTTGTCCGGCCCTCCGGGGCTCGGAAAAACGACGTTGGCGCATGTTGTGGCGCGCGACATGGAGGCAGAGATCCGTCAGACGTCGGGACCGGCTCTCGAGCGCGCCGGAGATCTCGCGGCGATCCTGACCAATCTCGAGGACGGTGATGTGCTCTTCATCGACGAGATCCACCGGCTTCCTCGTACGGTCGAGGAGGTCCTCTATCCCGCGATGGAGGATTTCGAGCTGGATCTCGTGATCGGCAAGGGACCGAGCGCTCAGACGGTCCGCCTCGACCTTCCGCGTTTCACGCTGGTTGGGGCGACAACGAGGGCTGGACTCATCACGGGACCGCTCCGCAGCCGGTTCGAGCTCGTCGAGCGACTCGACCTCTATCCAGCGGCCGACCTCGAGGTCATCGTCGGACGTTCGGCTTCGATATTGGGAGTGACGATCGATGAGGCCGGGGGGAGGGAGATCGCTCGCCGGTCGAGGGGGACGCCCCGGATCGGAAACCGGTTGCTACGCCGGGTGCGCGACTTCGCCCAGGTCCGCGCATCGGGCACGATCGACGAGTCGATCGCGAAGCAGGCCCTGCGGGTCTTCCGGGTTGATGACAAAGGACTCGACAAGGTCGACGTCGCGGTGCTGGACACGATCGTCCGGAAGTTCGGCGGCGGACCGGTGGGACTGTCGACCCTGGCGGTCTCGGTGGGTGAAGAGCCAGACACGATCGAGGACGTCTACGAACCGTTCCTTATGCAGATCGGTCTGATCAGACGGACCCCCAGGGGGAGGGTGGCGACCGAAGCCGCCTTCGAGCACCTCGGCGTCCCGCTGCCCGAGAGGCCCAACCCCGATCTCTTCGGGCGCTTCTGAGGCCGGGCGCCACCCACGGCACCTGCTCGAACTGAAAGACCCGGGCGGCGGTAGGATTGGCGAAGGGAGCCGCCGCAAGCGGCTCTGATTCGCGTAATGCTCATCTCGATAAAAAAGGACGTGACGCCTCGTGCAAGGTGGAGCCTCGAGTCTTATTTTCCTGGTCCTGCTCGTCGGGATCTTCTACTTCATGTTGATCCGCCCGCAGAAGAGGCGGGTCGATCAGCACCGCACGTTGATCGAAAGCCTCGGCCTGGGGGACGAGATCGTCACTATCGGCGGCATCTTCGGGACCATCAGGAACATCCACGACGAGGATATGGAGATCGAGATCGCGAGTGGGACGGTCATCCGTATCGTGAAATCGGCAGTAGCCCGGCAGGTCGTGGATGAGTCCGACGACGTCGATGACGTCGAGGAGCAGGAAGAGCCGCCGGCGGATGATCGAGCGTGACAATCGAGGGGTCGGGCGCAAGGAGTTGATGAGGGGATGAACATGCCGGCGGGCGCGTCGGATCCCGAGGACCTCCAGGACCTGCTGCGCGCATCGACCGAAGCCAAACCGATCGATCCCGCTCCGGAGACTCTGGGTCCCAGCTCCCAGGTGACGATCGAGGCGGTTCAGAACCACGAGGGGGTGCAGACGTTTATCTCCCTTGCGGACAGGTACCTAGGGGAGATCGGGTACACGGAGCATGGATTCCGGCACGCGGGACTTGTGTCGCACATCGCCTTCAACGTTCTCAATCGGCTGGGCTACGAGGACCGGATGAAGGAACTCGGCGCGATCGCGGGTTACCTACACGACATGGGGAATTTCGTTTCGCGAACGATGCATTCACAGACCGGTGCAACGATCACCTACGACATCCTCAAGGATCTCGGGATGACCTATAAGGAGATCGGCGTAGTGATGGCGGCGATCGGTAACCACGAGGAAGAGTTCGGCCATCCAGTGAACCCCGTCGGAGCAGCCCTGATAGTCGCCGATAAGTCGGACGTACACAGAAGCCGGGTCCGGATCAAGGATCCTGCCCTGTTCGACATCCACGACCGGGTGAACCACGCTGTGGAGCGCTCATTCTTGCGGGTCGACTCCGAAGCCCGAACACTGACGCTCGAGTTGAAGATCGAGACCGAGGTGGCTGACGTCATGGACTACTTTGAGATCTTCCTGTCTCGCATGGTCATGTGCAGGCGAGCAGCGGAGTACCTTGACTGCCGGTTCAAGATCGTCATCAACGGTTCTCAGCTTCTCTAGGTGGGGGACACCCATGCGTCGTAAGCCATACGGCATCTATTTCCTGGCGAGCCTGATCGTCGCTTTCGGATCGGTCGGCGCGATCTTTCTCGCAGGATGGAGCCCTGCACTCGGCCTCGATCTCGAAGGCGGAACCAGCGTCATCCTCACCGCCGAGGGCCAGGTGACCGACGATGTACTTCAGAAGACCACCGAGATCATCCGCTCCAGGATCGACTCGCTGGGCGTCGCCGAATCCGAGGTCACCGTCGGCGGCGAGGACAACATCCTGATCCAGCTCCCTGGGGTCGAGAACGAGCGCCGAGCCCTCGAGGTGATCGGGACGACCGCCCAGCTAACCTTCCGCCAGGTCGAGGAGATCATCCCTCCAACCACGCCGAAGAAGAAGATCCCCGAGGTCACCGAGGAAGTCGGAACCCAGGTCAATGACGAGGAAGTGGTGTACCCGTCCGGCCAGGCGGACGACGAGGGCTCGTTGTACCGGCTGCAACCCGCAGAGCTCACGGGCGACATCGTGACCGAGGCGAGTGCGGTGCTCGACACTCAAGGCAGCGGCGGCTGGCTCGTGACCCTCGAGATGAACGAGGCCGGCTCCGCTACGTGGGAGTCGTTCACCGATGAGCTGGCCTGTCTGCGCGACCAGGGCGAACAGATCAAGAGCCGGGTCGCCATCGTCCTCGACGGAGTTGTGCAGTCGGCCCCCGGCATGGATCAAGGCGTCGTCTGCGGTACGGGGATAGCGGGGGGCGAGACCCAGATCACCGTGGGCGGCAACGAGCAGGAGGCCAAAGACCTCGCTCTCGTGCTTCGCACCGGGTCCCTTCCGATCACCCTGGTCCAATCCGAGGTCCGCAAGATCTCCCCGACGCTCGGGAGCGACTCCTTGACGGCCGGGTTGCAGGCCGGCGCGATCGGGCTGGGTCTCGTGATGATCTACATGCTGCTCTATTACCGGGCCCTGGGCCTTGTCGTGTGGCTCGGTCTTGCCGTCTTCGGCGCGGCCCTCTACGCGTTGGTCACCGCTCTATCGGAGAGCGCCGGACTGTCGCTCAGCCTGGCGGGGGTGGCGGGATTGATCGTGTCGATAGGTGTCACGGCCGACTCCTACATCGTCGCGTTCGAACGTCTGAAGGACGAGGTCCGTTCCGGGAAGACGATGCGCGCGGCGGTCGAACGGGGGATGACCCGTGCGTTCCGGACCATCCTGGTGGCCGACTTCGTAACCGGGTCCGCTGCAGTGATCCTGTTCTTTCTGGCCGTCGGCCCCGTGCAGGGCTTCGCGCTGACGCTCGGCCTCGCGACCTTGATCGATGTCCTGATCGCGTACTTCTACACGCGATCGGCCGTGCATCTGCTAGCGCGCACCAGATTCTTTTCGTCCGGTCGCTTTATCGGGATCCGTGACGCCTTGGGCGTCGAGGGAACGGCATGAGCGACCGCCCGGACGAGACCGCACCGAGCGCATCACGGCGCCGGGGGGCTTTGCAGCGCATCTACCGCGGCGAGACCGAGATCGATTTCATCGGGAAACGGAAGCTCTGGTTCTTGATCTCGGGGACCCTGCTGCTGGCGTGCATCGCGATCATCACTTTCAAGCCTCTGAACTTCGGCATCGAGTTCGAAGGTGGCATCCAGATCCAAGCGCCGGTTCCCGCCGATGGGCCGCTGGGGGACACCTCCAACGCCGATGTGGTGAGCGAGGTGCGATCCGCGCTCGAGGACCAGGGTGCGGACGATGCGCAGATCCAGGTCTTCACGAACGATGATGGCCGGGGCCTCACCGTGCAGAGCAAGGCGATCGCGGACCCGGAGTCGCAGGCGCAAGCGGTGCAGATCGTGTCGGACACGGTGGGCGCTCCGATCGCCGATATCGGGAGCCAGAGGATCGGCAGCAAGTGGGGGGGCGAGATCACTCGCTCCGCCGTGCGAGCGCTGATCATCTTCATCATCGTCGTAACCGTCTTCATCTCGTGGCGCTTCGAATGGAAGATGGCGGTTGGCGCCCTGGCAGCGCTGATCCACGACCTCCTTATAACCGCCGGCGTGTACGCGCTCGTTGGGTTCGAGGTAACCCCCTCGACCGTCATCGCCATCCTCACGATCCTCGGCTACTCGCTCTACGACACCATCGTCGTGTTCGACAAGGTCGAGGAGGACACGACTCTGTTTGCGGCCACCGGCAAGATGACCTACGAGGCCTCCGCCAACATCGCCATGAACGAGGTGTTCATGCGGTCGCTCAACACCTCCTTGGCGACCCTGCTCCCGGTGGGGGCGCTCCTCGCGGTGGGGACCGGACTGCTGGGAGCATCGACGCTCAAGGATCTCTCGCTGGCCCTGCTCGTTGGCATCCTTTCGGGAACCTACTCATCCGTCTTCGTCGCCACCCCCGTCCTTACGGTCCTCAAGGAGCGCGAGCCGCGCTACCGGAACGTGCGCACGAAGGTGTTGCGTGAGGCTCAACGGCAGACTGCGGCTCCGGCTCTGGCGGGGGCAACAGCTTCGTCCGGTGACGGCTCGGCGGAACCGGTTCCGGTCGCCACAAGTGGGGTAGCGTCGCACTCAGGCGCTGCGTCACCATCGCAGGTTCCGGCCCGGGCTAGGGTCGGCACGAAGAAGTCGAAGCGTCGCAAGAGACGCTAGGGGGAAGCGAGTTGCAGCCAGAGCGAGAGCGCGACCACGAATGGCTCAAGGAGTTCATCCGCGATATCCCGGATTTCCCCAAAGAGGGAGTGACGTTCAAGGACATCACGCCGCTGCTCGCCGACAAGAAGGCATTCACGTACACGATCGACGCGATCGCGCACCACTTCGACCGCGACGAGGTTGACAAGGTGCTCGGGATAGAAGCGCGAGGGTTCATGGTCGCGGCCCCCTTGGCCTACCGTTTCACGGCGGGTCTCATCCCCGTCCGCAAGAAAGGCAAGTTGCCCTGGCATGTCGAGTCCCAGTCCTACGAGCTCGAGTATGGGCACGACCACCTCGAGATGCACAAGGACGCGATCGAACCGGGGGAACGGATCCTTATCGTCGACGACGTCCTAGCGACGGGGGGCACCGCTCGTGCCACCGCCCAGCTAACCGAGGTCTGTGGAGGGAAGGTAGCGGGGTTGGCCACCATCATGGAATTGTCGTTCCTGGAGGGGCGCAGCAAGTTGTCCGGTTACGACTTCTTCAGCCTCATCTCCTACTAGGTCTCGAAGGGCCTCGACCGCACCCGCGCAAGCCGATCTTTCGGCCCATTTCCCCCAACCCCCTTCCGCCGGTCGCTCACGCTCCCTAGGCTGCGAGGATGACCTCAGGGGGAAGATTGCAGGAACGCCGCTCCCTGAAATACATCAGGCTGGCGGCGTATCTGGCGAAGCAGCCGTCTGACGTCACGCGCCTCTCGATGTCGTTCCCCGAATTCGAGGCCATCCTCGGGGAGACCCTCCCCGAGAACGCTCGCTTCCCCTCGTGGTGGCGCAACGATCCTCGCAAGATGCACAGCCGCGCGTGGCTCACGGCTGGATGGGAGACCGAAGGCATGGTGGGGGAAGGCGAACGGGTCGACTTCGTCCGCAGATCCGACGGAGATATCTGACCAGAAGGTCGGGCCGCGTTCATCCGTGCTCGTAAGATGAGTTATGGCCCAACCGCCCGATCCAGCCAGCGAACGGGAGCAAATGAACCCTCCCGACCCGGCGCCTGCATCGCCGACCCGCCCCGAAGCAGTTACGGATGCGCCGGCACCCCCCCGGTCGCCTGATAACGCTCGCGGGGTAAAGGCGGTCCTAAAGAAGGTTCGATCGCAGCGCCAGTCGAGCGATCCCGCCTTCGATCGGCTCCTCAAAGAGGTCCGGGCAAAACGACCCAAGGCCAACACGAAAGCCATCGAGCGCGCGTACTGGATCGCCGAGCGCGCTCATGCGGGGCAGACGCGGAAGTCTGGGGACCCGTTCATCACGCATCCCCTCAATGTTGCGATGATCCTGGCTCAGTTTGGTCTCGACGAGACCACCATCTCCGCCGCCCTCTTACACGACGCCGTGGAGGACACTTCGTTGTCGCTCGTGGATGTCGAGCAGGAGATGGGCTACGACGTGGCCCAGTTGATCGACGGAGTAACCAAGCTCGAGAGGATCAAGTTCCGCTCTGCCGAGCAGAGCCGCGCCGAGAACCTTCGAAAGATGATCGTTGCGACCGCCAAAGACGTACGCGTTCTATTGATCAAGATCGCAGACCGCCTGCACAACATGAGAACGCTGGCCCCCCTGAAGCCAGAGAAGCGTGTGCTGATCGCGCGCGAAACCCTCGAGATCTACGCGCCGTTGGCCCACCGTCTTGGCATGTACGCCACCAAGTGGGAGCTCGAGGACCTCGGCTTCGCGACGCTCCATCCGAAACGCTTTGAGGAGATCGAGACGCTGGTGTCACAACGTCAGCCCGAGCGCGAGCGGGTGCTCGACGAGGTGTGCGAGGACATCCAGAAGAAGCTCGGCGAGGTGAAGATCAAGGTCGAAGTTTCGGGGCGACCGAAGCACCTCTACTCCATCTACGAGAAGATCGTGCTACGGGGAAAGCAGTTCGACGAGATCTTCGACCTTGTCGGGATCCGCGTGGTGGTCGACTCGGTCAGGGACTGTTACGCCGCGTTGGGGGCGATCCACACGCTGTATAGGCCGGTGCCGGGTCGCTTCAAGGACTACGTCGCGATGCCCAAGTTCAACATGTATCAATCCCTGCATACGACCGTGATCGGCAACGCCGGGCGCCCCATGGAGATCCAGATCCGCACTCAGAAGATGCATAAGGCGGCCGAGTTCGGCATCGCGGCTCATTGGCTGTACAAGGAGCAAGCGCGGGGGAAGGTGCCGGAAGAAGAGATCGCATGGCTGCAACGAGTCATGGATTGGCAACGGGAGTCGGACGACCCGAAGGAATTCATCGAGTCACTGAAGATCGACCTGTACTCCGACGAGGTCTTCATCTTCACGCCGAAGGGTGACGTAGTGGCGCTGCCTCGCGGCGCGACCCCTATCGACTTCGCGTACTCGATCCACACGGAAGTCGGACACAAGACGGTGGGGTCTCGGGTGAACGGGCGGCTTGTGTCTCTCAATCACGAGCTCGCCTCAGGAGACTCCGTCGAGGTCATCACATCGAAAGGATCCACCGGCCCATCCCGGGACTGGTTGCACATCGCGCAGACCCCGCGAGCGCGCAACAAGATCCGGCAGTGGTTCTCCAGGGAGCGGCGTGAGGACGCGTTAGCTCAGGGCCGTGATGCTCTTCAGCAGAGCATGCGTAAGCAGGGCCTACCCGTGGACAAGATCTCCAAGGGCGGCATCCTCGGGCAGATCTCGGACGAACTCAAGTACACGGACCTCGATTCGATGCACGTTGCGATAGGTGAAGGCCGCTTGTCGACCCAGTCGGTGACCACCAGGGTGCTCCGCCTCTTCGAACCGGAGCCGGACGAGGAGGTCGTCCCCGAAGAACCGCGCCGGCGCCGCTCTCTGAAGCCGCGCGGCAAGGGGGTCATCGTCGAAGGGCATGACGATCTCCTCGTGAGGCTGGCGCAATGTTGCACGCCGATGCCGGGGGATCCCATCATTGGGTTCCTCACCCGGGGGCGGGGCGTGTCCGTGCATCGCAACGACTGCCCGAACGCCCGGGCCCTACAGGGCGTCGACGAGGGCCGGATGAGCGAGGTCTGGTGGGATAACCGGCAGCAGAGCACCTTCACCGCCGCCATCCAGGTCGAGGCCCTCGATCGCACCAAGCTGCTGCGCGATGTCACGTCGGCGATCTCCGACCAAGGCATCCACATCATCTCCTCCACCACGCGCACCGGACGGGATGGGATCGCCACCTTGACCTTCACTCTGGAACTGGCGGATCCCAGTCACCTTCAGCACGTCATCCAGAGCGTGAGGCGGGTCGACTCGGTGTTCGATGCGTCGCGCGTGGTTCCATCTGCGGCGCGCGGGTAAAGCGTCCGTAGTGATTACCCGCCTTCGATCCTCCTTCCTAGCTCGTCCCGCGACGGTGGCGATGTTCATCGCCTGTGGTCTTCTCGGGGCTTGCACCCAGGGGGACGATTTCGCGCCTCCACAAGCCGCCGAACCGGCGGACGCTTTCGTGGCTGCGTGGGATGAAGGGGACGCGGCCGCGATGGTCGACCTCTTCGACGCCGATTCCGCTCCCGAATGGTCAGAACGCCGGCTCGACCGCCTGTTGAAGACCGTGGTGGGAGGTGTCGTTCACTCTATTAGCGTGGAGCTCAACGGAGACGTCACCCAACCCGAGGTGGGATCCGAGGAGGAGCTCGAGGAGGGTGGGCTAGAGGCGACCGTGCCGTACACGGTGTCGTATGGATCGGAGGCGCTAGAGGAGCCGGCCTCGCTCGAGGGTGAGCTCGAGATGACCTACGACGTCGATTCCGAGCGGTGGGGCGTCGTGTGGAGCAAGGACCTCTTGTGGCCCGGCATCCAGGGAGCCGCGGGATTCGACGTCAAGTCGAGGTGGCCCGCCCGGGCGGCGATACTCGACCGCAATGGCCGCCGGCTGGCGCGAGGGACCGGGTCGTCGCGCTCCTATCCCTTCGGCGCCTCAGCGGGCACCACCATCGGTCATCTCGAGCCGGTGGATAGGGGAACCGCGGCCGCGAGCGACGGGACCTATCAGGAGGGAGACCTCATCGGTGCCTCGGGTCTCGAGCTGGCCTACGAGGAACGGTTGGCCGGCGTTCCGACGACGAGGTTGCTCGTCGTCGATCGGAAAGGGAGAGCCCTCGAGACCCTCGGAACGAGCCAAGGCAGTCCCGGCAAGCCTGTAAAGGCGACCATCGACATCAGGGTCCAGCAGGCAGCCGAGTCCGCCTACGGTGCAACGACCGGTGGCGCGGTGGTCATGGATCCCGGCACGGGCGACTTGCTGGCGATCGTGTCTTCGTCGCCGTTCGATCCCAATGGCTATGTGGGCGTCGCCGGCGTCGAGCCGTTCAACCGCGCCCTGTCCGGCCTCTATCCTCCGGGATCCTCGATGAAGGTCGTGACGGGCGCGGCCGCCCTCGACACCGGCACGGTCACGGCCACCACGACGGTCACAGGACCCGCCAACTATCAGGGGGTCACGAACTTCGAATCGGGCGTGTACGCGGCGATCCCGTTCTCCTCGGCCGTGAAGTTCAGCGTGAATACCGCCTTTGCACAGGTCGCAGAGGACCTGGGAGGCAAGAAGATGACGCGCTACGCGCGGGCGTTCGGCTTCAACGGTGATCCGACGATGGCATTGGACGCGAGCGCCTCTTCGTTCCCCCCTCCGGAGGATCTGAGCGATCTGATGTGGGGGTCGATCGGTCAGGCTCAGGTTCTGGCCACTCCGCTCGTGATGGCGAACGTGTCGGCGACGATCGCGAACAACGGAGTCAGGATGGAGCCGCGCGCCACCTTCCTCGATGACAAGACCGGTGAACGTGCTGTATCCCGCAAGACGGCGAGAACGATGAACCAGCTCATGCAGGGCGTCGTTCAGGGAGGTACCGGCGTGGCGGCTCAGAGCGCAGGCGTTCCCGTGGCCGGCAAGACCGGAACCGCGGAGGTCAGCATCGACGGGAAGATCAAGAACCACGCGTGGTTCACGGCCTTCGCGCCCGCGTCCGACCCGAAGGTGGCCGTGGCCGTGGTCTCGGAGCTCGGGGGCATCGGGGGACAGGTGGCGGCTCCCCTCGCCGGCTCGATACTCCGGAACGTGTTGCCCTACGTCCGATGAGAGCCGTCGTCCAGCGCGTCTCGTCCGCCCGAGTGCTGGTCGACGGAGACACGGTAGGGGCCATCGGGAGAGGAGTGGTGGTGTTGCTCGGCATCGCGCCGGAGGACGCCGATCCCGAAGTGAGCTGGGCGGCCGACAAGATCGCCCACCTTCGCATCTTCAACGACGCGGACGGCAAGATGAATCTCTCGCTGTTGGAGGTCGGAGGCGAAGCTCTTCTCGTATCGCAATTCACCCTGTACGGCGATGCCCGTAGAGGCAGGCGCCCTTCATTCGTCAAGGCGGCCCAGGGCCCCGAGGCCGAGCGGATCTACGAGAAGGTGAAGGAAGCGCTATCGGGCCTTGGCATCAAGACGGCCACGGGACGTTTCGGCGCCATGATGAAGATCGAGCTGACGAACGAAGGCCCGACCACGATCCTGCTCGATTCCAACAAGACGTTCTGATCCGCAGTTATCCCTTCAGGGTGCGGCGCGCTGCGTCCAGGATGGCGTCGGGGGTTAGTCCGTACTGGGCAAGGATCTCGTCCGGCTTCCCCGAGGTCGCGTACGTGTCGCCGACGTTGACGAAGGCCATCTTCGTGGGATGTCGCTCTGCCAGAGCCATGGCAACGGTCGCGCCGAGGCCTCCGTAGGCCATGTGCTCTTCCGCAACCACGATCCCCTTGGTCTCGACCGCCGCTTGCTCGAGGGTTTCACTGTCGATCGGTTTCACGGTGTGGAAGTCGAGCACCCGGGCCTCGATGCCATCGTCCGCAAGGGCTTGCGCGGCGTCGAGCGCCATCGCCACCATGATGCCGTTCGCGACGAGCGTGATGTCGTCTCCTTCACGCAGCGTATTGGCGCGCCCGACATGCAGCTCCGGCCCGTTCGGGTACACGACCGGGACGTTCGGTCGCCCGCAGCGCAGGAAGGTGGGGCCCTCACGCTCGATCATCGCTTGCGTTGCCGCTTGAGCGCTGGGCGCGTCGGCCGGGACGATGACCGTCATGCCGGGGAAGGCACAGGCTTGCGCGACGTCTTCGATCGCCATCTGCGACGGTCCGTCCTCGCCGATGGAGATGCCCGCATGGGTGCCGACGAGCTTCACGTTCTGATTCGGGAACGCAACGCTCATCCTGATCTGGTCGAAGGCGTTCGAGAGGAGGAAGGTGGAGAACGACGCCACTACCGGGATCTTGCCGCTGGCGGCCAATCCCGCCGCGATCCCGACGAGGTTCGATTCCGCGATCCCTGCGTTGAAGAAGCGCTCCGGATACTTCGCCTTGAACTTGTTCGTGTAGGTGGAATTGTTGACGTCCCCGTCCACGACGACGACGCGCTCGTCCGCGCCTGCCGCGGCCAGCGCTTCGCCGAACGCGGCCCGGGTGGAGTCCCCGACCTCGAGATCTACCCGGGTGATGCCGAACGTCATGCCGGTGCTCCTATCTCTTCGAGGGCCTTGGCTTCTTCTTCCGGCGGGATCGGCTTGCCGTGCCAGTTGCCCGGGTCGGCCTCCAGCAAGGAGACGCCCTTGCCCTTCACCGTCCGGGCGATGATCGCCTGTGGCCGGCCCTCGATCCCGCGGACCCAGTCGAACGCATCGGTGACCTCGTCGAGGGAGTGCCCGTCGATCTCCCGGGCCGCCCAACCGAACGCCTCGTACTTCTGGGTGAGCGGGTCGAGCGGCTGGATATCCGCCACTGCCCCCGTCTGCTGGTATCCGTTGTGATCGACGATGCAGGTGAGGTTGTCCAAGCCATGATTCCCGGCGTACATCACCGCTTCCCACAGCTGGCCTTCGCCGCTCTCCCCGTCCCCGACGATCACGTAGACCCGTGAGTCCCTGCCGTCGAGTCGCGCCGCGAGCGCGTGTCCCACACCGATCGAAAGGCCCTGACCCAGTGAGCCGGTGGACGCCTCGACCCCCGGAAGCCGGTTCATGTTGGGGTGGCCCTCTAAGGGGGAGCCGATCTTGCGTAACGTCTGAAGGTTTTCGGTGGGGAAGTACCCGGCTTCCGCCAGGACCGAATAGAGGCCGGGTGCAGCATGACCCTTCGAGAGGATGAAGCGATCCCGATCGGGATCCTGGGGGTTTGCCGGGTCGTAGCGCAACACGCCGCCGAAGAACAGAGACGTGCAGAGCTCGACCATGGAAAGAGAGCTGGATGGATGTCCGGACCCGGCGGCCGTGGTGGCGACCACGATGTCGCGGCGGATCCGCCTGGTTAGCTCCTCGAGCTTGTCTCGTTCCTCTGCGCGCGCTTGCGGCATGACACCTCCCGGTCGACCTCCCGCTTCATCGCTATCCAACCACATGAGCCGAAGGCCACTTTCATCAATGTGACGGCGCGCGAGAAGCCACGGTGCCTGAGCGACCGGCCCTTAGGATGAGCGGATGGCCGACGACAACGAGAGATCCTTCAGCGCGCCCAGGGGGACGAACGATCTGCTGCCGCCCGAATCGTGGAGGTGGCAGGCCACCACCCGCCGGGCGATGGATTCCTTCGCTCTCGCCGGTTACGCGCCGGTTGAGACGCCGCTGTTCGAGCACACGGAGGTGTTCGAACGGGGAGTGGGGGAGGGGAGCGAGGTCGTCGGGAAGCAGATGTACACGTTCGAGGACCGCGGCGGCCGCTCGCTCACCCTGCGGCCGGAGGGCACCGCGCCGGTAGTGCGGGCACTGCTCGAGCACGGTCTGGACCGGGGGCCGCTGCCGGTGAAGCTGGCTTACGCGAGCGCGATGTTCCGTCAGGAACGCCCCCAGAAGGGTCGCTTCCGGCAGTTCTTCCAGGTAGGGATCGAAGCGATCGGGTCGGACGGCCCGATCGTCGACGCCGAGGTCATCGAGGTCGGCTGGCGTTTCCTGCGGGATGCGGGCGTCGAGCCGCGGCTTCTTCTCAACTCGATCGGGCACCTCGACGGCTCGTGCCGGCTCGGGTACCTCGACAGGCTGAGGAAGTGGCTCGAGGAGAACGCCGAGACTCTCGACGAGGAAGACCGTGACCGCTTCGCCACGAACCCGCTGCGCACGTTCGATTCGAAGGAGCCGGCAACGGTCGAGACGATGAGATCCGCGCCGGTCATCACGGAGCATGTCTGCGACTCCTGCCGCAAGCACTTCGAGGCGGTGCGCGCCTCCTTGGATGATGTGAGCGTGCCCTATGACATCGACCCAACGCTGGTCCGTGGGCTCGACTACTACACCCGGACGGCCTTCGAGTACGTCGCCGACGGCCTGGGCGCGCAGAACGCCGTGGGTGGTGGTGGTCGCTACGACGGTCTCTCCGAATCTTTGGGGGGCCCTCCGCTACCGGGCATCGGGTTCGCGCTGGGACTCGATCGCATCCTGCTGGCACGACCCGCGTCGGAGGGCGACGACGCGCCGGTGCAAGCCTTCGTGGTTGCAC
Organism: Actinomycetota bacterium; assembly: GCA_013697295.1. Classification (GTDB taxonomy): domain Bacteria; phylum Actinomycetota; class CADDZG01; order CADDZG01; family WHSQ01; genus JACCXF01. The sequence continues at coordinate 14,748 of JACCXF010000069.1, forward strand.
TCGGAGCGGAGGCGGCCCGTGCGGCGTTCCGTATCGTGACGGACCTTCGCAGCATCGGGATCGGCGCGGACATGGACCACAGCGGACGGGGGATGAAGGGGCAGATGAAAGGGGCGGACCGCTCCGGAGCACGGTATGCGGTGATCATCGGTGACGACGAACTGAGTGCCGGAGAGGCAACGATCCGGGACATGACATCGGGCGAACAGAGGCCAGTGCCCTTCGCCGAGATCGCACGGAGCGTCGGAAGGTGATGCGGACGCATCGCTGCGGGGACCTGCGGTCACCCGATGTTGGAACGGAGGTCTTGCTGTGTGGGTGGGTCCATACCCGCCGAGATCATGGCGGCGTCACGTTCATCGACCTGCGCGATACGTCGGGCCTGGTGCAGATCGTGTTCAACCCCGCGACCTCAGCAGAAGCGCACGCTGCCGGCCAGGAGCTTCGGAACGAGTTCTGCATACGCGTGTCGGGAGAGGTACGTGCGCGCAAGGAAGGCACCCTCAATCCGAAGCTCGCCACGGGCGACATCGAGATAGCGGCCACCTCGCTCGAGATCTTCTCGCGCTCCGAGACTCCTCCGTTCCAGATCGACCAGCAGCACGAGGCAGACGAGATGCTGCGGATGAAGTTCCGTTTCCTGGACCTCCGGCGCGAGCGGATGCAGAGGAACCTGAAACTCCGCCACAAGATCATCGGGTCGATCCGTAGGTTCTTCGACGCCGAGGGCTTCGTTGAGATAGAGACGCCCATGTTGACCCGGTCGACCCCGGAGGGGGCGCGCGACTATCTCGTTCCCTCGCGCGTGCACCCGGGCTCCTTCTACGCGCTCCCGCAGTCGCCCCAACTCTTCAAACAGCTCTTCATGGTGGCGGGCCTCGACCGCTACTACCAGATCGTCCGCTGTTTCCGGGATGAAGACCAGAGGGCCGACCGTCAGCCCGAGTTCACGCAACTCGACCTGGAGATGTCTTTTGTGGATGTGGAGGACGTGCTCGATGTCACCGAGCGCATGTTCAAGAGGGTGTGGCACGAGGTCCTCGAGGTGGATCTCCCTGGGTTCACACGCCTGAACTACGGTGACGCCCTGGCTCGCTTCGGTAGTGACAAGCCGGATCTGCGGTTCGGCCTCGAGCTTTTCGACCTGTCCGACGTCTTCGCCTCGACGGAGGTGAAGGTGTTCCGCTCGTCGCTCGACGCCGGAGGCGCCGTCAAAGGTCTGTGCCTCGAGGGCAAGGGCGATCTCGGTCGGAAGGATCTGGACGCGCTCGTTGAGGTCGCCAAGGAGCTGGGCGCAGGAGGCCTCGTGTGGGCGGGGGTCGGGGCAGACGGTCTGCGATCTCCCCTCGACAAGTTCTTCACAGACGACGAACGCGCCGGGTTGCGCTCGGCCGCCGGTGCCGGGGAGGGGGACCTGCTCCTCATCGTGGCCGACCGGAG
>JACCXF010000075.1 GCA_013697295.1 Actinomycetota bacterium
CTCTTAACCCATGTAGGTGTGCTGGTTGCTGTCGTACAGGCGGCCCACCCCGATCGGCGGCTCAAGGTCTTTGCTCTCGCGCCGACCTTACGGATAGATGTGACGGGCCGCGCCGGTTCCCCAATCCGGCGTAGTGCGGGAGGCGACAAGCGAGCCATGAATGAGGGCCTCGCTGGCCGGCGAGCTGGTGCTCGCTCCGACGACAAGACGAACGGGAGGAAGCGATCTTGACGCGTGCCAGACGGAAGACCTCAACCCGAGTCGCCGCGCTCGTTGCAGCGGCGTTATCCGTCTCGGCGCTGCCGGCAAGTGCTCTCGCCCAGACACCCAGCTCGACCCCCTCCGCGGACCCGAGCGCATCACCCTTCGTAAGCCCCGATCCATCGGGCCTTCCCTCGCCGGGCCCGGTTCCGGCGACCAGTCCGACCCCTCAACCGGGTTGGCAACACGATCACTCGACGCAGACGATCCCTCATCGGCCTACGGGCCTGTACGGCTTGAAGCAGTTGTTCGGTCGCCACTGCGGGCGCCGCGCGAACGATGCGCGGACCTACTATCCATCGGCCGGGGGTCGCGGCACGGGAGGCTATCTCTACTCCCACCAACGCCTGGGGCGGAACATCGGGCACAACGTCATCGGCCACATGCGCAAGGCGGACAAACTCAAGTCCGCCGATTACGGCGTCTGGGGCTATGCATGTCGGGCGAAGACCGGCGGTACTTCGTGGTCGGTTCACTCCTGGGGCGTGGCGATCGACACGAACACGTTGCGCAACCCGTGGACCCAGACCTGGTGGAACGGCCGAGGGTCGAACGGCCGTTCGTACAAGAGATTCCTGCCTAGCGTGTGGATCGAGCACAACTTCTACTGGGGGCTCTGGTTCTCGAGCACGAGGGACCCGATGCACTTCCAATACGTGAGCGGTTACTAGCGATGCCTATGAAGAGCAAGACGGAGAGCATGCCCCTTACGATGAATAGAAAGCTGACGATTCTCGTGATGGTTTCTTTCGCCGGTATCGCGATCCTGGCGACCCTGCTTGCTTCGACGCAGCCGGCCTCCTCGGCAACGGGCGCGTGCGGTCGGGCCGCCACCCGTGAACAGACCCGGACACGCGCTGCGGCCAGTGCGGGCGATGCGCTATTGACCGCGAGTCGTGGCCGAGTGATAGCACCCGAACTGAGTGGCTCGTCCTGTGTCTTCGCGGCGCGCGGGATGTTGCGGCACGTCGCGACCGAACCGAGTGCCGGCACGGCGTTCGTCGAGGATGGTGAGGGGTCCGATACCGTCGTCATCGTCGATCAGGACGGCGTGGAGCGCGTCGCAGTTCCCGGCGAAGTGACTCATCCGAGCTGGTCCCGCGCCGGCGCCTTGGTGTGGGCCGAAGACATGTCGAGGCTCGAGCTTCTGGCCCCCGGCTCATCAGTTTCCCGCTCGATCGGTCGCCCTCGCGGAGCGTCGGCCGTCTTCTCACCCGTTTTCACCGGGACCCGCAGCCTCGTCTCGGTGGTTCAGGAGCCCGTGGGAGGGCTGACGACCGGCGAGGATGACGGCCTCAACAACCTGTGGCGTTTCGATCTCGCAGAGTCTCGTTGGCGGCAGCTGACCAACTTCGACGTCCGCGGAACACGATGGTCACTCATCCGTACACCGGTGGTCGCGCCGGACGGTTCGCTTCTGTTCGTACGCGTGACGGGTGATGCACTCGAGACCCGGCCGCCGGCGTTCGAGCTCTGGCGCTTCGCCCACGGGCGCGCCGCGAAGGTGGGACCGCTTCCCGGCGAGATGTTCCTCGCCGGCTTCGAGGGCCGGTCGCCACTGTGGAACGCGTTCACCGCCGATTGCGGTGGCGACTGGGGTCTCTTCCGTGGTACCGGTTCGTCCCTCCAAGCGGTCGGGTGCGGCGCCGTGATGGCCGACCCGGTCGTCGAGCCCGACCCGGATGTAGCCGCCGAGGAAGCTCACGCAGCTCACGAAGCTGGGGACGCCGGGTCCGAGGTAGCAGCCCACGACGAGCCGGAGTCAGCCAAACGCGTCGGCATCCTGGTCGGCGACTTCAAGACCGAAGCAGAGGCGCGCGCCGTCGCCGCTCGATCGACGCTCGGCGGATCGATGATCGTGGATCACCAGACGCAACCCCTGGCCCTCGCCCCGGGAGTTTGGGCCGCCGTGTGGCCCGTGGACGCGAGCCGATCCGCCAAAGAAACCCTGACCGCGGTTCGCGACACCCTGCCGGCCTTCCGCGAGCGGTCCTGGATCGTTCCCCTCAAGTAGCGGCGACCGCTCCCACTCAGAATGCGGCTGCGAGTAACTCCCGGTCGCGCAAACCCTCATCGATGCTCTCTGCCTCAGGTGGCCGAGCATCTGTCATAGGTGGGGGCCGAGTGACCGCAAAGGGGTCTGGCCGAGAGGCCCTCTCCAGGTTGGGTCCCTTCGTCTGCCCGACCTCCGGCTGTGGCGGAGGACCGGACCACGATTCGGAAGGCCGATCGATGTCGAGTCGCAGTGGGGGATCCGGTCCCGAGTCGTGGCGCCGGCCGCTGCGCCGGAACCAGGTCGCCATCGAGTCGTCGTCCAGCGCGACCCGCCACCCATATTCGTGCACCAGCTTGTGATGGAAGCAACAGACCAGCGTGAGGTTGTCCAGATCGGTCGTGCCCCCATGCTCCCAGTGCACGATGTGATGCGCCTGCAGGAACGCACGCGTCCCACAGCCCGGGAAGCTGCAGCCGTGATCCCGGTAGCGGAGCTGGCGCATGAGCCACGCCGGGATGTTGCGTCCCGCCCGCCCGATCCCGAGGGCGTTGCCGTCGGGGTCCTCGAGCACGACCTGAAGCCGGGCATCACACGACAACCGCCGCCCGATCTCGGGATGAACGACCTCGCCGCATTCGAGCGCGCATCCGGGCGACTCACCCACAGCGACGTCGACCGAACGCACCGTGGGGTCGGGCACCGTGGGGTCCGCCATCGTGGGGCCGGGCATCGTCGGGTCGCCCGGAGGCGTCGCAGCGGTGGCGCTCCCCAACATCGTGTGGACCACGACCGTGGCGCGGTCGGCATCGGGGTCCTGAGCCAGTCCCGCCGCGGCCAGAGCCCACAGGGCGTCGGCCCGGCGTTGCTCGACCACGGCTTCGGAGGAGTCCGGATAGCCCTCGAAACAGAGATCGGGAGGCAGTTCCGGGAGCCGCTCGGCGATCCGGGAGATGGCGCTGGCTATGGCGCTGCCCTGGGCCGCGGGGAACTCCCCGAACAGTCCCATGCGACCGTCGTTGAAGCACCACCGCAACCCCCGGAAGCCGTCGTGGCTGCGCGCCTCGACGATGTCGCGCCGCGCCGCGAGCTCGGCCTTGTTGCGCACCGCAGCGAGCGACACCCGCCGGGCCCACCTGATGAGCCCGTCCTCGCTCTCTTGGGTCGCGAAGCGGGCCAGCTCGAGGACCTTGTCGAGACCCACGACCCCGTCCTCGAGCGCCGCGGAGATCAACGGGAGCCGCTCGAGCGCATGAGCCGCGTGGACCCAGCGCCGGGCGATGAAGTGGGAGATGCCGAATCGACCCGAGAGCCACTGCGCCATGTCGCGACAGCCGTCATCGAGCCACCGCTCGCCGAGGTCCCATTCCCGGACACAAGCCAGCAAGCGCCGCTGGGTCACGC
>JACCXF010000138.1 GCA_013697295.1 Actinomycetota bacterium
CTTTCAGACGCTAGGTGATCACGACAGTGTCTTCGGCCAGTGATCCCGCCGACGGATTCAGACGCGAAACCCGGCCTCCAACCGCTTTGCTGGCCAAGTGCGCATAGTTTTCGTCCAGCTCAACGCCGATCGACCGACGACCCTGCTTCTTCGCGGCCAGGCAGGTCGTTCCTGAGCCCAGGAAGGGATCCAGGATCAGGTCCTCCCGATAGGAATAGAGCAAAATCAGCCGCTTCGGAAGCTCCTCAGGGTACGGCGCGGGGTGACCGGCCCGAATCGGGTTGGCGCCTGGGAACGTCCAGAGGCCCAGGCTCCAGTCCATGAAGTCCTTGGCGTCGATCTCCCAGGTCTTGCCCTCATCAGCTCGCTTCCAGGTCTGCTTGTAGAAGACGGGGATCATCTCGACCGGCGCGGTAACGAAGGGTGCTGACGGCTTACGCCAGCTTCCCCAGGCCGTGCGGCGCGAGATGTTCTGCTCATTCCAGACGATCGTGGTGTGATACTCCCAGCCTGCCCGCGTAAAAGCCTGCACGTAATCCGCGTAGACCGCCCGCTTGCCCCCCTTGTTCGTGTCGAGTGGGATGTTGATGCAGGCCCGCGCGCCTACCTTCGATACCCGAAGCAGCGTTCTGGCCCAGGTCTCCACCCAGGTGAGATAGGCCTGGTAGGGAACATCGTCTTTGTAGCCGTTGTAGGACATATCCAAGTTGTACGGGGGCGATGTCACGGTCAAATCGACTGACTCGTCATCGATAAACGGCAGGTGCGTCGAGTCCGCGTGGTAGATGGTGACCAGGTCGTCTCGATGGAGGGGGTCGATCGGTTTCAATGGCTCACCCGCACCAGCGTGCTCGATTGTCGCGACGCCCGTCGTGCAGACCGTGGCGCCTGGGAGCGCGAGCATCGCGCCTGCTCGCCTGCCGCGGGCGAGACGTCCACGCTCCCAGGTGTGGCGTGTCAGTTGCCGGCGCGCTTCATCGCCCCCTCGACCAACTCGTTTGTGTAGGAACTGGCCGGCTCGGCGGGCTTGGTGATGACGTTGAAGCGGAGGGCGATGTCGGCGGTCTGCTGGAAGCGGGCGCCGTCCATCACCCCGAGATTCTCCTTGGCCATCCCGTCCGGCACCACCAGCTTGGCCACCTCGCTCATCATTCGGGATTGGTGCTCAGGCGTGGTCGAGCCGCGCTCGACGTACTTCATGATGATGTCGACGGCGCCTTTCTGGTCCTCGATCGCGTTCTGCCACCCCTTGAGCGAGGCCCGCACGAAGCGCTGGGCGACGTCCTTTTTGGTCTTGAGCATCTCCTCCGAGGTGAACAGGTTGTCCTGGAGCATCCCGACGCCTTCTTTGTTGTAGTCGACGACGTTCAAATCCTCGGCCCTGACGCCCGATTGGAGGACGATCTGGTACTCGTTGTAGGTCATCGCGCTCGCGGCATCCATCTGGCCTGCCAGGAACGGGTCCATCGTGAAGCCTTGCTTGATGACGTTCAGATCGCGGTCAGGATCGAGCTTGAGCTTGTCCATCAAGGCCAGGAACTCGAATTCGTTGCCGCCGAACCAGACGCCCACGCGCTTGCCCTTCAAGTCCTCGGCCGTCGCGATGTTGGCCGCCTTCTTCGAGACTAGCAGCAGCCCGCTCGACTGGTAAATCTGGGCAACGGTGACGATCGGCAGGCCCTTGTCGCGGAAGGCCAGAAACGAGGCGACCCAGTCGACGCCGAAGTCGGCCTGGCCGTTGGCGACCTGCTGCTCGGAGACGATATCGGGGCCGCCGGGCAGGATCTGGACGTCCAGGTTCTCCTCGGCGTAGTAGCCCTTGTCCTGGGCGACGTAGTAGCCGGCAAACTGAGCCTGCGGCACCCACTTGAGCTGCAAGCGAACCCGGTCGGCCGGGCCGGACGGCTTGCCCTGGGCGGCCGGCTTGGCTGCCTCGGTCGGCTTGGCGGCAGCCGCCGGCGCGGTCGTGGCCGCCGGTGCGTTGGTCGGCGGCGGCCCCTGCTTGGCCG
>JACCXF010000017.1 GCA_013697295.1 Actinomycetota bacterium
CTTCGGGCCGGAGGGAGGAGTTTCGATGCGAAGCCAGTCCGCCATCCGTGGGTCGAAACCACAAGCCGTTCCCCGTGCCTCGCTGCGCAACGCCCAGGGCCGGGTGTGCGGGCATGATGGTTGCGAACCCCTCCTTTCCACCTACAACAAGCGGGACAAGTGCTGGGCCCACGCGGAGATGAAGGTCCCTCGACTACGAGGACGGAAACCGGGAGCGGCCTCCGCCTAGCTTCCCGCAACGGGCAACGAGCAAGAGGCGAGATATCCTGACGACGAACTCGACAGGTATCTCACTCGGAGGCCATGCATGCGCGGTCGTAGGGCAATCGTCCTCGTTCTACTGGTCGTACTGGCAGCAGTCGTGATGCCGGTTGCCCGGGCATCGTCCGGCGGCTACCTACTGACCGGGAGCAACGTCATCGTGGCCCAGGAGGAGACCGGCGCGGGTCAGGAAAGCGGGGGTGACGGCCAGGAAAGCGGGGGCGAGGGCGAAGGCCAGGACGATCCGGGGGCCGAGTCCGGTGCAGGCGCCGGCGAATCCGAAGAGGTCGAAGAGACCGGACCCGTCTGGACCTATCAGATGGCGCGTATCGTCGTCGTCCTTCTGCTGCTCCTACTGGCTGCGATCGGATTCCTCTACTGGCGACTGGTTGGACAGCGGCGCAGAAGTGGCGTCGTTTAGGTAGGACCTCCCGCACGGGTAGCCTCGATGCATCACCCCGGCATCCGGATGGGACCATGGCCCGACTCATCGAACCCGCTATCGCACGACCGGTCGCCCGCCGCTTCGCGGGCACCTCTGCTGTGGCCGGCTCCTACCTCATGGACCGGCTCCAGCGCGATCTCGAGTCGGCGGTACCGCGCTCGGAGGAGCTGGTCGCCCGGGCGAGCGGGATCCCCGCCCCCCCGCCCGTTCGGTGGGCGATGATCGATCGAGCGGAATGGGCGGAAGCCAACATCATCGGGATGGGCAAGATGATCCAGCCGCTCGCCGATCGGATCAACAAACGGCTCGAAGCGGCTCCTGCGCCGGTGCGGATCGCCCAGCGAACCCTGGTGTCGGTCGAGGCCGGGATGCTTCTCGGCTACGTATCCCGGCGTGTGCTGGGGCAATACGACGTACTGGTGCCCGACGATGCGGAACGTTCCGCACCGCGATCACGGTGGCGACGAAGGATCGCCGAAGGAGCTCCCCTCTACTTCGTCGGCACGAATATCGTCGAGACCGAGAGGCGCCTCGGCTTCGTTCCCGAGGACTTCGCGCTATGGGTGGCCGTACACGAAGTGACGCACCGGTTCCAGTTCGCCGGCGTGCCGTGGCTGAAGGAACGATTCTTCGGGCTCGTGGAGTCGTACCTGGGTTCGATCGACCTGGATGCTCGCGGTCTGGCCGGGCGCCTGTCGACCGCCGCCCGGAGGATGGCGTCGGGCGCCGTGTCCCCCGAGGAGCGCAATCCCGTGTACCTCCTCGCGTCGGAGGAACAGAAACGCATGCTCGATGGCATCCAAGCTCTGATGGCGGTCGTCGAGGGGCATGGCAACTACGTGATGGACGCGGTCGGAGCGGAGGTGATCCCTTCGTTCGGACGCATGCGCCGAGTCTTCGAGCAACGAAGGGCGCAGACGAATCTCGTGCAGAAGGTCCTCAACAACGTCATCGGGCTCGAGATGAAGCTTCGTCAGTACGAGCTCGGCCAGCGCTTCTGCGAGCGGGTGGTGGCCGAGGGCGGACTACAGTCCCTGGCGCACCTGTGGTCGGACCCGCAGAACTTCCCCACACTCGAGGAGCTGCGCGATGCACCCTCGTGGCTTCGCCGAGTCGCGTGAGCAGCACATCGGTCGCTGAGATAACGCGATCGTGAGCGACCCGTCGTCCGATCGCCCGATCCCACGTCAACTAGGAGGACCCGGCTTCGCCTTGGTGGAACGTGCCCGGGATTCGATCCAGACCCATCGCATGCTGTCGGGCGGCGAGACGGTCGTCGTCGGCCTGTCCGGCGGCCCCGATTCGACCTGCCTACTCGACGTCCTGGCGAGGCTTTCGGGATCGCTCGATCTAACCCTTGCGGTTGCACATGTCGATCACGGCCTGTCGGAGGAGTCGGAGGAAGTAGCGGCGCGAACGTCGCGAGCGGCTGCGGAATCGGGATTCGACGTGCACCTCATGCGCATCCAGGACCTCGAGGGGCCGAATCTCCACGCGCGTGCACGGGTCCTCAGGCACAGATTCTTCGAGACGGTTGCGAAACAGGTCCAAGCAACCCGGATCGCAACGGGGCACACCCTCGATGACCGAGCCGAGACGACCCTGGCGCGCCTCGTGCACGGAGCTGGAACGTCGGGGTTGGCCGGACTCCTCCCGACGGAAGGCAAACGCATCCGCCCGCTGATCGACTGCCGTCGAGAGGAGAACAGGAGCTACTGCGACGAGGTGGGACTCGACTATCACGACGATCCCGGCAACGAGGATGAGCGGTTCGAGAGAACGCTCATCCGGAACAGGTTGTTGAGCGTTGTCGAGGAGCGCTGGGGGGATGGCGCCGTGCGCGCGATCGCATCCTCCTCGGCCCGCCTGTCGGAGGATGCTTCGGCCCTCGTGGAGTTGTCGTCCCGTATCTACTTCGATCTCGCGAGAACCGACGGGGACGATGTGCGTCTTGCTCTCGAAGGACTGCGGATCGTTCCTCGGGCGCTGAGTCGGAGGCTGCTGGAGCAGGCCGTGGGGCGGGTGCGCGATCGTTCGGGCGGCATCGAGGCTGCTCTGGACGCGCTCGATGGTGACGTGCGGACGGGAGCCAGGTTCGCAGTCGCCGCTGGAACCGAGATCGAGCTAGAGAAGGATGATCTGGTTGTTCGTCGTCCCTCGAGAGAGGAATCGTCCTGAGCCCGCCGTATCATGCCGCTATGGAGTCCAGCCGTTCTCAACGGGCAGGAGTCGGATGAGCCCCGAGGTACACGATGACATCGCCGAGGTCCTGATCACGGCCGAGGAGATCCAGGACAAGATCCGCGAGCTCGCCAAGCAGGTAACCGAGGAGTACCGGGGGAAAGACGTCTTATTGGTCGGCGTGCTCAAGGGCGCCTTCGTCTTCATGTCGGATCTGGCGCGCGAGATCCAGCTTCCCATCGAGTTCGATTTCATGGCGGTGTCGTCATATGGGTCCTCGACGAAATCCTCCGGTGTGGTGCGGATCCTGAAGGACCTCGACTATGAGATCACCGGTCGGCACGTATTGCTGGTTGAGGACATCATCGACTCCGGTCTCACGATCTCTTACCTGCTTCGCTACCTCGAGGCACGCGGTCCGGCCTCCCTCGAGATCTGTTCTCTGTTCTGGAAGAAGGGCGAGCAGGCAGTTCCGCTGGACGTTCGTTTCCCCGGTTTCGAGATCCCCTCGGTGTTCGTGGTGGGGTACGGGCTCGACTTCGCCGAGAGATATCGCAATCTTCCCTACATAGGCGTGCTAAAGCCGTCGGCATACGGTTCCGAAGCCCCTTAGAGAAGGTCGTTTAGGCACGACCCCTGCTACCCTCATATACAGACATGAATAGAGTCCTGAAATCCGCCGTCTTTTACCTCGTGTTGATCATTGCCGTCGTGTGGGTGATCAACCTCTACCGCGCGAGCGCCGACAAGCCGCAGGAGATCGCCTCGGTCAACGACTGGGTTGCGATGATCGAGAACGGGGACATCTCCACCGCTGAGTTCCAGACCAAGGATGAGAAGGTGGTCGGCGAGCTCGCCGATGGCGAGCAGACGTACGAGGTTTTCCTCCCGAAGGACACGGTCGATGAGTATTCGGACCTCGCCGTCGAGAGCGAGGTCGAGGTCAGCGCCGATCCCCAGACGGGAAGCGTGTGGGTTTCGGTGTTGTTCCAATTTCTCCCGATCTTGATCATCCTGGGCTTCTTCTTCTTGATGCAGCAGATGCAGGGCGGTGGCAACCGCGTGATGTCCTTCGGCAAGGCCAAGGCGCGGCTCGTGACGAAGGATCAGCCCAAGATCACCTTCTCCGACGTTGCCGGCCTCGACGAAGCGGTCGAGGAGCTTCAGGAGATAAAGGAGTATCTCGAGGCACCTCAGAAGTTCCAGGCCATGGGCGCCAAGATCCCCAAGGGCGTCCTACTGTTCGGTCCCCCCGGGACCGGCAAGACCCTGCTCGCTCGGGCGGTCGCCGGCGAGGCGGGCGTCCCGTTCTTTTCGATCTCCGGTTCCGACTTCGTCGAGATGTTCGTTGGCGTGGGCGCCAGCCGTGTGCGTGATCTCTTCGAGCAAGCGAAGGCGAATGCCCCATCCATCGTGTTCATGGACGAGATCGATGCCGTCGGGCGACACCGCGGCGCCGGCCTCGGCGGAGGGCACGACGAACGCGAGCAAACGTTGAACCAGCTGCTCGTCGAGATGGATGGATTCGATATCAAGAGCGGAGTCATCCTCATCGCCGCTACGAACCGGCCGGACATCTTGGATCCGGCATTGCTGCGACCCGGCCGCTTCGACCGGCAGATCGTCGTGGATCGTCCGGATCTAAACGGCCGTACCGCCATCCTCAAGGTGCATACCCGCGGCAAGCCCATCTCGAAAGAAGTAGACGTCGAGGTACTGGCTCGTCGTACTCCTGGCTTCACCGGGGCCGACCTCGCCAACGTCATCAACGAAGCCGCTCTGCTCGCTGCTCGCTTCAACCGGACCGAGATCGGGATGTTCGAGCTCGAAGAGGCGATCGACCGCGTCCTCGCGGGGCCACAGCGGCGAAGCAGAGTTATCTCCGAGAAGGAAAAGAAGGTGATCGCCTACCATGAGGCCGGGCACGCCCTGGTGTCGCACGCGCTGCCGCACGCCGATCCCGTACACAAGGTCTCGATCGTGTCGCGCGGGCGAGCCCTCGGTTACACACTCACGCTTCCGACCGAAGACAAGTTCCTCGTCACACGCTCCGAGCTCATCGACGAGTTGGCGATGCTCCTTGGTGGGCGCGCCGCAGAAGAACTCGTCTTCGACGAGCCGACGACCGGTGCGCAGGACGACATCCAGCGGTGCACTCGGATCGCAAAGCAGATGGTCATGCAGTTCGGCATGTCCGATCTTGGCCCCCTTGCACTAGGTGAGACAGAGAGCCAGCCGTTCCTCGGCCGTGACCTCGGACACGTGAAGGACTACTCGGACACCGTCGCCGCGAAGATCGATGAGGAGGTTCGCCGTCTGGTCGAGGAGGCCCATGACGAGGCGCGCGAGATCTTGACTAAGTACCGAGACAAGTTGGATCTCATGGTCGACATGCTCATCGAGAAAGAGTCGCTCGACAAGGACGAGGTGCAAGAGATCCTCGCCGAGGTTGCCAAGCAGAGTCCTTCGAATCCCATCGAACGGTCGCGCCTTCGTCGTCGAGCACGCGAGGAAGCGGACCCGCCGACGCCGGAGACGGGGAAGCGTCCGCGGTTGCCCCGACCAGCGCCCAAGCCTCGTCTGGGCGAGGCCTAAACCTCCACGGTCGGGGCGCCTTGCCGCCGCCACGACTCACCCCGATCCGCCGGCCGATTAACCTGTCCCGATGGCCGAGCCCGAGGACGTCGTTCGTAGGATCAACAGCGGTTCCAGCATCGACCACGAGCGCATCGTGGCCGCGGTGCGGACGATCCTGGAGGCGATAGGCGAGGATCCCTCGCGAGACGGCCTGGTGAGAACCCCTGAACGCGTCGCCGAGATGTACGAGGAGCTCTTCGGGGGCGAGCGGGGGGATCCTGCCGAGGTTCTCGATGTGGTGTTCGACGCCGGCCACGACGAGATGATCATGGTTCGCGACATGGTGCTCCAAGGGATGTGCGAGCACCACCTCATCCCATTCATCGGCAGAGCACACGTCGCTTACATCCCGAACGAGAACGGTCAGATCACGGGCCTCTCCAAGCTGGCGCGATTGGTGGACATGCTGTCGCGCAGGCCCCAGGTTCAGGAACGCCTCACCACTCAGATCGCCGACGCGATCGAGCGAGCCCTGGAGCCCAGGGGAGTCCTCGTCGTCCTCGAGGCGGAGCATCTTTGCATGAGCATGCGAGGCGTCCGCAAGCCCGGGAGTCAGACGGTCACCTCCGCGGTCAGAGGCATCTTTAGAAACCACCCCGCCACTCGGGCGGAAGCCATGAACTTCATCTCCAGGGGATGAAACTTCTTTGCAAGGGGCGCGTCCTGTCCCTCGACCGCACGGCCGTCATGGGCGTGTTGAACGTGACTCCGGACTCTTTCTCGGACGGTGGACTCTGGCTCGATGCCGGTGCAGCCGTGGATCACGGCCAGCAGATGGCCGCCGAGGGCGCGGCGATCATCGACGTCGGCGGGGAGTCGACCAGACCGGGAGCCGCACTGGTGGCTGAGGATGACGAGTTGGAACGAGTCCTTCCTGTTATCTCGGGTCTGGTCGATCGGATCGACGTCCCCATCTCGATAGACACGCGCAAACCACAAGTAGCGCGGCGCGCAGTGGAGGCAGGAGCCTCGATCGTCAACGACACGGCCGGTGAGTGGGGCGGCCGGGGCATGGATCAGGTCGCCGCCGAGACCGGTGCCGGAATCGCGGTGATGCACTCGCGCGGGACGCCCGCGACGATGAGATCGCTGACCGACTACTCCGATCTCGTGAAGGAGGTGAGCGACTTCCTCATCGGTCGGGCACAGGAGCTGCAGCGTCTCGGCGTTCCTCCCGAGTCGATAGTTCTCGACCCGGGTTTCGGCTTCGCCAAGACGCCGGAACAGAACCTCGAGCTCCTGCGCCACCTGCATGAGGTGGTCGGGCTCGGATTCCCCGTGCTCTCGGGAACCTCGCGCAAGTCGTTTATCGGTGCCGTATTGGGGGCCGAGACTGAGGATCGTCTGGAGGGAACGCTTGCAACGGTCGCGTGGTCGGTCGTCAAGGGCGCCCGCATCGTGCGTGTGCACGACGTCACACCCGTGAGCAAGATGGTGAAGATGATCGAAGCCATAACTTCCGGCGAGGTGACGGCTTGAGCGATCACATCCTTATCTACGGCCTTCGGGTCGAGGCGCGGGTCGGCGTCGGCGAACAGGAGCGAAGCCGGCCTCAGTGGCTGGTCGCCAACATCGACATCGCGATCGACCTGGCCGCCGCGGGCGAGAGCGACGATATAAACGACACCGTTGACTACGGAGTCCTGACGACCGAGATCGCCGACCTGTTGAGAGGAACGGAGACGCGCTTGCTGGAGCATCTGGCTGAGAAAGTTGTCGCCCTGATTGCTCCAAATAAGGCAGTTGTTGGGGTTACGGTTGAGATCTTCAAGGAGGCGCCTCCCATCGCCGAACAGTTGGGTGGGGTCGCAGTAAGACTTGAGAGGGCATTCATATGACGGTCGCATTCATCGGTATCGGATCAAACGTCGGCGAACGACGCGATTTCGTGCGGCGCGCCGTCACCGCGCTCGGTGATGATCACGATGTCGAGATCGTCGCTACTTCGAGCTTGTACGAGACGACGCCGGTGGGAGGCCCACCCCAGCGTTCGTTCGTGAATCTCGTGGCAAAGATCGACACTTCTCTCGAACCGAGGGCCCTTCTCGAGCTATGCAAGGCGATCGAGGCGCGCCTTGGGCGACAGCCCAACGAAATGCGGTGGGGCCCCCGCGTCGCGGATCTCGACGTGCTGTTGTTCGGCGACGAGAAGGTCAATGAATCCGACCTCGAGATCCCTCACCCCAGGATGTCCCAGAGGAAGTTCGTGTTGATCCCCCTCCTCGAGATCGATCCCGAGATAGCGGATCCCTGGGGCGACCCCTATTCGAACTGGAGCGACGAGGCCGAGGGGGACGTAACCCTGCTCGAGCCGTTCACGCCGCACATCGAGTAGAGGCCGTCTAAGCAAAAGGGGCAATCGCTCCGGCGACTCTTTCGGTTTCGTACCGTCTGTCCTAAAGTGACCGCTCCGGACATTCGATGCCAGAGTAGGCCTTCGATCTTGCGCCGGGGGCGTCGGACCTGTGATCGTCTAGGGAAGGGTGGGGACTCAGAAAGATGAAGCGGACCGGGCTCGCCGCCCTCGTCGTCTGCCTCTGCCTCGGCTCCCTCGCGGCAACCC
>JACCXF010000190.1 GCA_013697295.1 Actinomycetota bacterium
GCGACGACATCGTGGTGACGCACGGCCTCGATCTCGGAGATGCGATCCACATCGAAGGCCGCTTTCGTCTTGATCTCGGTCAGGTCGTCGGTGGGGACCTCACCGAGGCGCACCCGGGCCTCGACCGCGAGGATCTCGATCTCCAGCCAGCGGGAGAACTTCGCCCGCTCCGAGAAGATCGCCGCCATCTCTTCACGGCTATATCTGGGGATCACGACCGCATCCTACCGAGGGTCCCCTGCCCGGCCGGCGTACTTGGCCCGGCCCGGTCGTCGCTGCAACCTAGAGCTTCAACCCTTCGGCCAGCTCCTTCTTGTAGTCCCGCAGCTTCTGGGCGAGAGCATCGTCTGCGGTAGCGAGGATCTGGGTCGCCAGAACCGCCGCATTCTTCGCGCCGCCGATCGCGACCGTTGCGACCGGAACGCCAGGCGGCATCTGCACGCACGAGTAGAGCGCGTCGGCCCCCCCAAGGGCGTCGTTGAGGAGCGGAACGCCGATGACGGGCAACGGCGTGTGCGCCGCGACCACTCCGGGGAGGTGAGCCGCCAGACCCGCGCCTGCGATCACTACCTTGAGACCCCGGTCGGCCGCGTTCGATGCGTACTCTGCGACGCGCGCGGGTTTTCGATGCGCGGACATCGCCTCGATCTCGAAGCCGACACCGAAGCGATCGAGTACCAGTCCGGCCTGCTCCATGACGGGCATGTCGGATTCGCTTCCCATCACGATCCCAACGAGGACACTCATGCGTTGCTCCTCTCGGAGATTTGAGCCTTCAGCGCGATGTCCTCGCGCACGTGTTTGCCTTCGAAGTCGATCCTCGACGCGGCATCGTAGGCGAGAGCGCGCGCCCGCTCGAACGTCGGCGCAAGCGCGCTAACGACGAGCACCCGCCCCCCCGAGGTCACGATGGTCCCGTCGCGGCGCGCAGTGCCGGCGTGGAATACCTCGACGCCGTCCACCGCGGCCGCGGCCTCGAGGCCGGAGATCTCGAGGCCGGTGGGATAGGCGGCCGGGTAACCTCCCGAGGCGAGCACGACCCCGACGCAGACCTCTTCGTCCCACTCGAGTTGCGCCCCTGCGAGGTCCCCCTCTGCGCAGGCCAGCGCCAGTTCGCCGAAGTCGGAGCGAAGGCGCGGCAACAGCGCCTGGGTCTCAGGATCGCCGAAGCGGGCGTTGAACTCGAGCACGCGCGGGCCCTCGGCGGTGAGCACCAACCCCGCGTAGATCGCCCCCGAGAACGGGGCTCCGGCGGCCCGGGTCGCAGCGACCATCGGCTCGACCACATCGTGCACCATCCGTTCGGCTACATCTGGTGGGCATGCAGGAACGGGACTGTAGCAACCCATACCCCCCGTGTTCGGCCCGCGATCGCCGTCGAACGCTCGCTTGTAATCCTGTGCCGGTTCGAACGGCACCACGGTTGAGCCGTCGGTAACCGCGATGAGCGACACTTCCTCGCCGTCTAGGTACTCCTCGACCACGACCGTCGCTCCGGCCTCGCCGAACCGATCCTTCTCGAGGCAATCGCGGATCGCCTCGACGGCCGTCTCCCTGTCCTCGGTCACGATCACACCCTTGCCCGCCGCCAGACCGTCGGCCTTGACGACGTAGGGAGGACCGAGTTCGTCCGCGAACGCAACCGCTTTGTCGACCGAGTCGAACGAGGACCAGCGTGCGGTGCGGATCCCCGCCCGGTCCATGAGCTCTTTGGCGTGCGTCTTGGAACCCTCGATCCGTGCCGCGTTGGCGTCGGGGCCGAAGACTTTGACCCCGGCGGCGCGCAGCGCATCCGCCACACCCGCTACTAGGGGGCCTTCGGGACCCACCACCACCAGATCCGCCGCCATGAGGCGGGCCGCGTCCACCACTGCATCCGGATCCGCGATGTCGACGTCGAGGGTGGCCGCAAACCCTTCAGTCCCGGGATTGCCGGGCGCACACACCAGCTCCGTAACCGAAGTCGACCGGTTCAGGGCCCAGGCCAGCGCGCTCTCGCGCCCGCCGGAACCAAGGACGAGCGTTCTCACGCTCCCCCCGCCTTCGTGTCCACGATCTGATCGCGGCCGGGGCCGACCGACGCCCACGAAACAGGGGTGCGGCTAAGGGATTCGACCGTCTCCAGGTACGAGCGTGCTTCCTTGGGCAGATCGTGCATCGAACGCGCTCCCGTGATGTCTTCACTCCAGCTCGGCAGCTCTTCGAATACGGGTCGGCACTTGTTGAAGATCGTCTGGTTCGGTGGGAAGTCTTCGAAACGCTCGCCTTCGTACTCGTAAGCAACGCATACCTTGATCGTGTCGAAGGCCGACAATACGTCGAGCTTGGTCACGACCAGTTCGGACAACGTGTTCAAGCGCGCCGCGTACCGGGCCGCGACCGCGTCGAACCAACCGCAACGTCTCTTCCGGCCGGTTGTCGTTCCATACTCGTCGCCAGCCTCGACCAGAAGTTCCGCATCGGCAGGATCGGCTTCCGAGGGGAATGGTCCCGATCCGACGCGCGTGCAGTAAGCCTTCGAGATGCCGACGATCCGCTGGAGATCCCGGGGGCCGGCGCCCCCTCCAACGCAGGCACCACCCGCGATCGGGTTCGAAGACGTGACGAACGGATAGGTGCCGTGGTCGAGGTCGAGCATCGTCGCCTGCGCCCCCTCGAACAACACGGTCTTGTCATCGTCCAGTGCGCGCTGCACCACTCTGTTCGTGTCCGTGATGTGGGAGACGAGTCGTTCCCCGTAAGCCAGGTATTCCTCCTCGACCTGCGTTCGGTCTAATGGAAGTCGGCCGTAGACCCGCGTCAACAGCAGGTTCTTCTCTTTGATCGCGACCTCGAGCTTCGCCGAGAAGATCTTGGGATCGAGGAGGTCCTGGACGCGCAACCCGATACGAGCGGCCTTGTCTGCATACGCCGGACCGATCCCGCGCTTCGTCGTGCCGAGGCGGTTCTTCCCGAGCCGCCGCTCCGTCACCTTGTCCAGCTCCAGGTGGTACGGCATGATCAGATGAGCGTTCCCCGACAGCAGCAGTCGCGCGGTATCGACCCCTCGCTGTTCGAGCGAGTCCATCTCCTCGATGAGAACCTGCGGGTTGACCACCACACCGGGGCCGATGACCGGAACGCAGTGAGGATAGAGGATGCCGGTGGGGATCAGGTGCAGCGCGTAGCGTTCTTGGCCCACCACGATCGTGTGCCCGGCATTGTTTCCGCCCTGATATCGAACGACGAGTTCGGTGTGCTCGGCGAAGAGGTCGGTGACCTTCCCTTTGCCTTCGTCGCCCCACTGGATCCCGACGAGAGCGATCCCAGGCATTTAGAGATCCACTCTCAACGCTCGATCCGGAAGCGGATCCGAACGTGCGTGAGGTACTCGGAGATGCGCCCGTCCTCGACGTTGCACGAGGTATCGAGGACCTCCATCGCGGTGATCCCTCGGATCGTGCGCGCAGCCTCGGTCAGCGCCTGGTTGGCGGCGTCTCTCCAGGATTCGCCGGACACGCCGACGAGGTCGATCGTCTTGATGACGGCCACGAGGCACTACCACCCTTCCGTAGGGGTTCCACACTTCGCCCTCTTTCGCGGATTCTACAGAGGCCCGACCCGGATCCGGCGGGTCACCGAGCCCTCGATGTCCCCCTCTATAGTTCTGCGATGGAGTCTCGGCGTTTGTCGAAGGGGGAACAGATAATGCTGGCCGCCGGCACCGGTCTCCTCATCCTCTCCTTCATCCCGATGTGGGCACAGGTGAGATTCGAAGCCTTTCCCAAGGGAGCGCGCGCATCGTTCCCGGAGCGGCTCGTGCCGGAGACGATCGAACGACTCAACGCCTGGTCGCCGGCGTTCGAGGTCCTGCTGCGCGTTGCGCTGGTCATCACCCTGGTGATCGTGGCCCTCACGATCGCCAACCTCGCCGGAGCCGCTCTGAAACTT
Organism: Actinomycetota bacterium; assembly: GCA_013697295.1. Lineage (GTDB taxonomy): Bacteria > Actinomycetota > CADDZG01 > CADDZG01 > WHSQ01 > JACCXF01. Next base: position 3,931 of record JACCXF010000190.1, read on the forward strand.
CCGAGCGGGGCCGGCCTCTACGTCGCCCTCGCCGGCATCGCGCTCGTCTGCTTCATCCTGGTGCTCCTGACCGGCCCCCAGGCGGGTGGCGTCGACGAATCCCAGGCTCGCCTCGCGGGCATAGACCTGGGCCGTGATGTCATGCTGTTCGTAGGAACCGCCCTGGCCGCTGTCCTTGCATACGGTGCCCTGCTCCACGCGAGGGCCCCAACCGCGAGGACCGCGTCGTGATTGCCGCTCCGTGCGGGGTGAGTTCGGAGAAGATTTACAGAGACCGCGTGACCGACCCGAAGATTGGACCCGCACCCGACACAGCCTCGAGGGGGACCTGATGCCCGAGATCGACGCAGATCTGTTCCAGATCGTGACCCTGGCGCTCCTGGCGCTGACGTTGTTGCTGACCCTTATCGCTCTGTCCGCGATCTCGAAGCTCCGCAAGAGCGTCGAAGCGAGCGACCGAGGTGAGGCCCGGGCCATAGAGGAGCGCGCCGCGGTGGCGGAGCCCGAGCCACGCCATGAAGAACGGGAAACATCTCAGACATCACAGGTACCGCAAACGCAGGAGCCGGAGCGAGAGACCTCGCCCGTACCCGATCAGGAACGGCCCGAACCCGCCCAGGAGCAGGCCGCTGCGTCCTCCGCCTACGCCGCCCACCATGACGAGAGCGCATCCACGGCGGGAGCAGCCGACACACCCAGCGAGCCAGACCCGCAGGAGCAGCCGTTCGAACGAGACGGCCGCTGGTGGTTCAGGCGAGGGGACGAGCTACTTGTGTACGAGGAGACGACCGGAGAATGGGTCGCCTCCTCCAGCGTCCCTTCGTCGGGAGACGGCGGGGCGATGCAAACGGGTGGCGCGGCGGCTCAGACCCAGACCCAGGAGTTCAGCGCCGCCTCGGGCGAGGAGACCTCGAGCGAGGCGAGCGGGGCCTTCTGGAAATGCCCGTCCTGTGGGGCCACCAACGGTTCGACGGCGACGTCGTGCCGGATGTGCTTCGCCGCACGCCCATAGAGGACCTCAACTCAAGGCGACTGTGAGGGCGGGGTCGCGGCTGCCCGGGTGAGCGCCGGCTTTGTTCCCGGGAGCACCGCATCGAAGCCAACCGCGGTCGAGACGATCAGCGCGCTCCATAACAGGGCGCACACGGCGAACGCTATCCGGGTGGCCGAGGGAGAGATCCACGATCCCACGTATAGGGCGGCCGGCCACAGCACCCCCAGACCCACCGACTGCAAGCCATGAAGGCGCATCCGGGCGCTGCGTCCCTTCAGGTACGCGAACAGACCGGTGACGGGGGGAACGAGGTAAGCGAGCGCCGTCATGCCGGGCAGCCTAATGGGGAGCGTGGCTCGTGCGGAGGCGCGCCAGGGTGATGATGGGGCGATGTCGAATCGACTAGCGGGCGAGGCGAGCCCCTACCTCCTGCAGCACAAGGACAACCCGGTCGATTGGTTCCCCTGGACCGAAGAGGCGCTCGAGAGGGCGCGGGCTGAGGACAAGCCGATCTTGTTATCGATCGGCTACGCCGCATGTCACTGGTGTCACGTGATGGAACGGGAGTCGTTCGAAGACGCTGAGACGGCCGAACTGATGAACGCGAACTTCGTGAACATCAAGGTCGATCGCGAGGAGAGGCCCGATCTCGACTCGATCTACATGGAGGCGGTGCAGGCTCTCACCGGGCAGGGTGGGTGGCCGATGACCATGTTCCTCATGCCCGACGGCAAACCCTTCTATGGAGGCACGTACTTCCCTCCGGCCGACCGCCAGGGCATGCCGTCCTTCAGACGCGTCCTGGGTGCGATCGCAGAGGCGTGGACCGAGAGACGGAGCGAGGTCGAGGGGCAGGGCCGGCAACTCGTGGATCACATCGGGATATCGGCGAAGCTGAAACCATCGGCGGACCCGATCGGGCGCGACCTGCTGGATGAAGCCTACGAGGGCCTCCGGAGCGCTTTCGATGAGGAGTACGGCGGTTTCGGCGGAGCGCCGAAGTTCCCGCAACCGATGACGACCGACTTCCTGATGCGTCTGGCGAAGACAGATCGGAGCCAGGCCGCGGTGATGGTCCAAAAGACCCTGGACGCGATGGCTGCCGCCGGCATGTTCGACCAGTTGGGAGGGGGCTTCGCGCGCTACTCGGTCGACCGTTTCTGGCTCGTGCCTCATTTCGAGAAGATGCTCTACGACAACGCTCAGCTCCTCCGCACGTACGCCCGCTCGTGGCAACTGCTCGGGAGTGAGCGACACCGCGAGGTCGCCTTCGCAACGGCTGGGTGGATGCTCGACGAGATGCGCGACCCGGCCGGTGGTTTCTGGTCCTCGCTCGATGCGGACTCGGAGGGCGAGGAAGGACGGTTCTATGTCTGGTCGCTGGACGAGGTGCGCGAAGTGACCGGCAACGACTTCGACTCGGCGGTTGCGGCCTGGGGGTTCTCCAAAGATGGGAACTTCGAGGGCGAGAACATCCCCGTGATGGCGGGCGGCGGCGAGGACCGGGCCGCGGTCGATCGGGCGCAGAAGGCGCTCCTCGCCAGGCGGGCCGAGCGAGTGCGGCCGGGAACCGACGACAAGGTACTTTCGTCCTGGAACGGCCTCGCTGCGGCCGCTCTGGCCGAAGCCGGCTCTGCGCTGGAACGACCAGACTGGATCCTCGCTGCCTCCGAAGCCATGGCGTTCGTGTTCGATGTGTTGCGCGTGGACGGCAGACTCATGCGCTCTTTTCGCCGCGACCCAGAACGTGGCAACATCGTGAAGCATCTGGGGTGCTGCGACGACTACGCGTTCGCGCTCGAAGCCTCCCTGGCACTACTCGAAGCGACGCACGAGGTTCAGTGGATAGAGCGCGCCCGCTGGTGCGCCGACGAAGCGATCCGGTTGTTCGCCGATAACTCGTCCGGCGGTTTCTACATGACCGGCAGCGATGCCGAGGCCCTCGTGATGCGGCCGAAGGAGCTCTTCGACAACGCGATCCCCAGCGCCAACTCAGTGTTGGCCCTGCAACTGCAACGCCTTGCACTTCTCACGGGAGAAGGGTCATACGAGAAGCACGCGCTGGGAGCCATCCGCCTGGTCCGGGATGCCGCTGCGCGTTCCCCTCAGGGCTTCGGCCATCTCCTCGAGGCGATCGACTTCTACACCGGCGACCCCGTCGAGGTCGTGATTATCGGCCAGGATCCAGAGCACCTGCTCGAGGTCGTCCGGCGGCGTTACCTGCCGAACAAGGTCTTGGTCGTCGCGCCCGATGAGTCGGCTCGCGATCGGATCCCGTTGCTTGCAGGGCGCGGGTCGAAGGGGGGGCCACCTGCGGCCTATGTCTGTCGCCGGGGTGTGTGTCACGCGCCGGTCACGGACGCGAACGATCTCGCCCGGCAACTATCCGCGTGACGTTCGTCGTCGTGATCCACCGCCTGAGACGATCTGGGTCCAGCACCGTGCCGACGAAAGATGGTTCCGCCGATGGGGGATGACGTGCGAGTCGGGCGGTCGTTAACGATCCCCACTTCAGAGATCGAGTTCAATTTCACCCCCTCGGGGGGGCCCGGCGGACAGCACGCCAACCGTTCGTCGACCCGGGTGGAGCTCCTATGGAACGTGGACGAGTCGCAGGTGCTCACTCCCACTCAGAGAGCGCGTATCCGGCACGCTCTTCGCACGCGCATCGACTCGTCCGGCACCCTGAGACTCGCAAGCTCCGCCCAGCGATCTCAGACGCGCAACCGGGAAGACGTGATCGGACGGTTGGCCCGGCTCGTCGCGGACGCTCTGAAGCCACGCCGGCAGCGCGTCCCGACCCGAGCTTCAAAGGCCTCGAAGGAACGACGACTTCAAGACAAGAAACACCGCGGAGAGGTCAAGCGGCTGAGAAAGCCCGACTTCGACTAGTCGCGGCAGGTCTTAGCGTTCGAGGGCGTGAGCGAGAAGCTGGTCTGCCACGTGCTCCCACGACCACAGGCGCCGGGCCGTGGCCACGGCCGTGGCCTCCATCCGACCTCTCGTCTCGTCTTCGATCCCGAGCACCCGTTCGAGCGCTGCCGCGATCCCTTCGATGGGGGTGGCGGGATCGTAGGTGAGGAGGCCCGGAGCCTGGAGCGCCTCCTCCAGCACCCCACCCACCTCGCCGATGCCCGAATGTCGCGGGACCACCGGTAGAACGCCGCTGGCGGCCGCCTCGGCCGCCACCATGCCGAAGGCCTCCGGGACCACCGAGGGGATCACGAGAGCGAAAAAGCCGGGCAGGACCTTCGCCAGCGGTCCATGGTCGAGACGACCGGCGAACTCGAGATCGACCTCGGCGGCGCGGCGGAAGTAGCTCTCGTCCGCTCCGTCCCCTTGCAAAAAAGCGAGCGCGTCCTCGAGAGGTTTCCCCTCCCCTTCGCGAGCGATCGCCTCGAGCGCACCGGCATCGGCGCGTCCGATCGCGCCCCACAGATCCTTCAGCTCACGTTCGAATCCCCCGTAGCCCACGATCGTCACCCGGAAAGATCCGGCCACAAGTCCGAGAGCCATCAAGAAGTTGTGCACGCCCTTGGCCGCGATGAATTTGCCGACGTATCCAACGACCGGAGGACCCCGTTTGGACTCGAACGGTTTGAACAGGTTCACGTCACAACCTGGGTTCACGACGGCCGCGCTCTCGCGCCACCCGGGGATGTACCGCGCCGCTTCCTCGACCATGTAGCGGCTGCCGCCGGTGACGACCTTAGCTCCCGAGAGTCCTTCTTCGGCAAAGTGCAGATAGCGCTCCTGTTCCTTCACCGCGTACTCGAGGGCGCTGCCGTGGAGCTTCGCGATATAGGAGGTGCCCGTCGCGCCACAAGCCTGCCTCGCGATGTAGGGCCCCATCACCTCGTGGCCCGTGATGATCGCGTCGGGGCGATGCAGCTCGATGGCGGTCTTCATCGCCGTGACGTTCGCGGAGGTGTAGTGAGTCAACTCGTCATCGGTCAGATCGACGAAACGCTTCGCGGTGAACCCTTCGTATTCGTCATAGACGTACACCGGGAGGATGTCGCCGATGTTGGGCCTGGCCACTGCGCACCGACCCGCCGAGCGTTCGGCCCCCGTTCCGTCAAGGTCGATCGTGGAGTTATCGGCGGAGAACAGGCCTGCGGCATCGATATACGGAAGATCGGTCAGGTCGCCCTGCTGGCACATCAAGAGGACGTCGTGGCCGGCGGCTCGCCATACCCGAGCGATATTCGATGTGTACAGATTGGATCCTGAACCCGTCAGGAGGTAGCCATGCCAAAGCAGGATCTTCAATCGCGCCCGCCGATACTCACGTAGGGATTATTACGGAGGAACGGAGCCCCCGCGCCGGTCCCCTCCGGTCCATCCCACGCACGCAGGCCGGCCGGCCCCGTCCTGTCTACACTCGGCCGATGCTCGAACGGGCGTTCAGCGCTGCCTTCCGCAACTTCTCGACCCTGTTCTTGATGGTCGCCCTCTTCACCGTTCCGCTCCACGTGGGCTACAGCTACGTGTTCCGCGATGTGATCGAGGTGGCGGAGCTCCACTCGAGTATCGAAGAGTTCCCCGACTACAGGCAGGTCAAGGGCGTGGGGCCGGATAAGCTCCGCGATGCCCGTCTGGCGTACCTGGGGCTGTCCGCCCTCGAGCTGGCTGTTCTTCTCCCGCTGCTGGCACGGGCAACGGGCCGGGTACTGGAAGTCGATGCCCGAGGTGGCGTGCCCACGATCCCGGACGCCGTGAGATCCGTCGTCCGGAGGGGCCGGGGCTCGGCCAGGACGGTGCTGGGGGCTCTGCCTTCCGTCGCTGCTGCTGCACTGCTGGCGCTGGCGATCGGATGGCTGTTTGAGCGAGCCGGCCTCCAACTGGCAGAAGCGGTTCCCGACCATGCCGCCTGGACGCTGGTGGGCTTGATCCAGGGGACGGCCCGGGCTCTGGCCGTACCGTTCCTCCTGGTCGCGATCGCGCCCCTTCCGACTTCAGCTAAAGAAGTACCCCCCGGCACGCCGACTCAATAGGGGGCACCCGCGTGTCTTTCTTCACCCATGAATCATGATGATCTTCCTTAGGCCGACAGGAGAACAGGTGGACCAGCACAAGGTCAGCAGCGCTTCGGCGATCGGTGGTGGGGAGACCTTCCGCAGCGTTGCGGAGCGCCACCGCGCGGATGTCGCCAGGACAAGGGAACGGAACCGTCAGCGTCGCCTCGCCTGGATCCTCGTTTTCAGCACCGCCTTCCTCGCTTACTTCCTGAAGCGCCTCATCGAAGGGGACCCCCTCCAGTTCGGTCTGCCGTCGCTGGGAGCGGATGCGGTCCTGTGGCTCTTCCCGATAGCAATGATCTTCATCATCGGGGTCGGGGTGCTCGGCCCGCTGGTCATCAACGGCCGGTCACCTCACATCCGCTTCAGTCCGGAGGAGATCGGGATCCGCTTCGCCGACGTGCGCGGGATCGACATCCTGCTCGAAGAAGTAACGCGCACGCTCCAGATCTTCTTGACATACAAGACGTTCCGTGACGACCTCGGCGGAAACCCCCGTCGAGGCATCTTGTTCGAAGGCAAACCCGGTACCGGCAAAACCCACATGGCCAAAGCGATGGCGGCTGAGGCCGGCGTTCCGTTCCTGTTCGTCTCAGCGCCTGCGTTCCACAGCATGTTCTTCGGGATGACCTCGTTCCGCATCCGGTCGTTCTTCAAGTCGTTGCGCAAGGCGGCTCGCAAAGAGGGAGGCGCGATCGGCTTCATCGAAGAGATGGATGCAGTGGGAAGCGCACGGGGGGGCATGGATGGCTTCAGCGAGCAGAGGGTCAGCCGGTTCGGATCCCCCAGCTCGGGCGGGGGCATGGTCAACGAGTTCCTCGTGCAGCTCCAATCATTCGACACGCCGCCCTTCTGGCAGCGGGTCAAGAACCTGTTCATCGACGGGGCCAACAAGCTTCTTCCCGAAGGCCGCCGCTTCCACAAGAAGATCGTCCCATACTCGAACGTCCTCATCATCGGCGCCACGAACAGAGCCGACTCCCTGGATCCCGCCCTCATGCGACCCGGCCGTTTCGACCGCACCTTGAACTTCGATCTCCCCTCCAAGGCCGGGCGGCGTGAGCTCGTCGACTACTTCCTCGAACGTCGCGCACACTCCGCCGACATGGACCGGGAAGACATCCGCGAAGAGCTCTCTGCGATGACCCTCGGTTACACCCCAGCGATGCTCGAGCACATACTCGACGAAGCGTTGGTGTGGGCCATCCGCGAAGACCGCCGGGAGCTCAGCTGGCGCGACGTCCAGCGGGCACGGCTGTCGGAGGAGATTGGCATCGCGCAACCCGTCGCTTACACCGCCAACGAGCGAGTCCTGATCGCGACGCACGAGGCGGGTCACGCCGTCGCTGCCTTCATGTGCACCGCAGGAGAACGCAAGCTCGAGGTCCTTTCGATCATCAAGCGCCGGCAGGCGCTTGGGCTTCTGGCTCACTCTGACGCCGAGGAGCGCTTCACGCGCACCCAGAGCGAGCTCGAAGCGCGCCTGAAGATCATGCTCGCCGGGATGGCGTGCGAGGAGATCTTCTTCGGGGAGTCCGGAACCGGCCCATCTTCAGACCTCATGGCGGCCACCGAAGTGGTCGCGCAGATGGTCGGCTCGTACGGGATGGGCGAATCGCTCGTGTCGTACGAAGCGATCCACGAAGGCCCCTATTCCAACACCAACATCGTCGCCCGGGTCCTCTCGAATGAGAAGGCGAAGAAAGAGGTCGACGACGTGCTCCGCCGTCAGAAGGACCAGGTCGTCTACCTACTGCAGCAGAACCGCGACCTCGTCGAAGCACTCCGCGACGCCCTCCTGGAGCACGAGGAGCTGATGGGCGACGAGATCAACGCGTGCGTCGAGCAGGCATTGGAGCGCCGCAACGCCCGATTGGGCTAGATCCCCTCGAAGAGGTCCTCCGTGGGCGGAGAAGAGTCCACGGTCGATTGGTTAAGGGTGTAGTCCTCCCACGGGTAGACCTCTTTCTGCAAGTCATCGGGGATCGCGAACCAGAAGCTCTCCGGGTCGATCTGTGTGGCGTGAGCCAGGAGCGCTTTGCTCCGCAGCTCGATAAAGTCGCTCACGTCGACGCGGGTGTCGATCCGGGGATCCTCGAACCCGATCTCGTCCCAGTTCTCGAGCCACCCACCGAACGGACTATCGATCCCGCGACCCTTCGCCGCCTCATGCAGGATCTGCATCCGTTGCTTGCTGAACGTCGCGAAGAAGAACAGCCGGGACGGCTGCCACGGCTCGCCTGCGTCCGGGAATCTCTCGGGGTTCCCGGACTCCTGAAAAGCCCGGCGGCCCCATTCCCAGACCCGGACGTGATCGGGATGGTCGTAACCGCGAGCTTCGTCGTAGCTGAGCACGATCTCGGGACGTTCTGCCCGGATGATGGCGACCATGCGGCCGACCGCTTCCTCCGGATCGGCGTTCCAGAATGCGTTCGGATGGTTGTTGCTGTCGTTCTCCGGCATGCCCGAGTC
>JACCXF010000222.1 GCA_013697295.1 Actinomycetota bacterium
GAAGCGGCGCAGATCGGTAAGTACCGGCGCCGCAAAGATCGGGCACTGCGCAAGATCGAACGTGTGGACGACAACCTTGTGCGACTGAACGACGTCCTGTCGGAGCTCCGACGTTCGATCCGCCCCCTCAAACGCCAGGCCGGCGCGGCGTCGCAGTACTCGGAGTTGATGAACGAATTCGTTGAGGTGAAACAGCGTCTTGCGGCAACTGAGATCCAGAGGCTCGCACTTCACGAGGCGGAGCTGGACCTCGAGGGGGCCACGCAACGCGGAGAGTTGCTTGCCGACGAGCTGGCCAGCATCCGTGCGCGGTTGGGCTCGGCGCTCGAAGGCCGGACCGCCCTTGGTCACGCGGCTGAAGCCTCACAAGACGTCGCCCACCGCCTTGGGCGTGCCACCGATCGGCTCGCCGGGTTGGGCCGGTTGGCGCAAGAGCGGGCTGCTCGCATCCGCGCTCGTCTCGCCGCCGAGACCGAAGAGGGATATCGCGAGCGGATCCTCCTTTTCGAGCGCGACGTCCGGCGCTGGAGTGCTGAGACCGAGGCTTTGGAAGAGGGGCGGGCGCAGGCCTCGGAACGTCGCGCCGCAGCGGCGGCCCTGACATCGCAGGCACGCACCGCATTGGTGGACGCGGAGGCGGCTTTGGGGGCCGCAAGGACACGCGAGATCGAAGCCGCTCAGATGCTGGTCCGGGCCGAGGGCGCCGAAGCGGCGGGGCGCGCGACGATCGGATCGATAGAAGCGCGGGTTGATTCGGTGGTCGAACGTCGGACCGTGGCGGAACACGCGCTGACTCAGCATGGGACCGCGATCTCGAGTGCGGAACGCGAGGTGGCCGAGCTCGAACGCGAGTTGGATACCGTGACGGAGTCGGCAGCGGGTGCTGAGGCCCGACTCGAAGAAGAACGCATGCGGGCGGAGGCTCTGCGGGGGCGGTCGAATGCAACGTACGCGGGTCAGGCAGCTGCGCGCGCGCGCGTGGAGGCACTGGATGAAGTCGCGGCCTTGTTCTCCGATCGACCTGAGATCGTCGCGCTGTTGTCAGGCCTTCGCTCCGAGGCTCGACGTGCTCTCGAGACGGCGTCCCTGAGTGACGAGGAGGCGCGACGCGTTCTCAAGGAGGCCGAGGCCGCCATCGAGACCCACTGGCAGGCCGTCGCCCGCCTCGACGCGGAACTTCGCCGGTTAGACGCCCTGGCGTCGGGAGCCGCCGAGAGGCTGGGTGGTCTCCGACGGGACCACGACAAGAAAGAGATCGAGATAGCGGCCTTGAGCGACGAGCTCGCCCGAGGGCGTGACGCACTGGCGTCGGCAGAGCGTGCAGCAGTTGAGGAACGGGCCGCGCTTCCAGCGATCCAGGCCGGGCGCGATGAAGCCCGCTCCGAGCGCGAGCGAGTGGAACGGGTCGTCGCTGACGCTCGTGCAGGTGAAGAGCGGGTGATGGTTGCCGCCAACGCAGCCGAGATCGAGGCGCGCGGAGCCGAGGAGCGGGCCCTCGGAGCCCGGCTCAGGTTCGAGGAGGCCGAGGCCGGGATGGCGGACGCCCAGCGCGCTCTGGAGGGACTGGCGGAATTGCGCTCGAGCCTGCAGGCTGCCTGCGCGAGGGCGGAGACTCTCTCCGAGACCGCCGCCGCTGGCGCGATCCAAGGGCGAGTGTGGACGAGCCACGCAGAGGAGGCCGCGGCCGCAGCTCGCAGGCGCGCCCGGGCATCCGATGACGCCCTCTCCGAGATGCGTGAGCGCGAACGGCATCTCGAGAAGAACCTGGCGAACGCGACGACGCGCCGGAACGAGGTTGCGGTCAAGGGCGCCGAGATGCGCGCACGGGCCGAAGCGCTCGGCGAGCGGGCCATGGAGGAGTGGGGGCTATCCCACTCGGACCTCATGAACGCCGAACCACTCGATGAGGCCATCGAACCCGAGGCTCACGAGCGGATGGGCGAGCTCGAACGACAGATGAAACGGCTGGGTCCCGTCAACCCGAACGCCGCTACGGAGTACGCAGAGGTCTCGGAGCGCGAAACTTTCCTCGTCGACCAGATCGACGACCTGAAATCATCCAAGCGAGACCTCATGAAGATCGTTCACGATGTCGACGACACGATCGTCTCGGTTTTCGAGTCGGCTTTCGACGACGTCGCGCATGAATTCGAGTCGGTCGTCGGTCGGCTGTTCCCCGGCGGCGCGGGGAAGTTGAGTTTGAGCGATCCGGATGATCTCTTGAGCAGCGGCATCGAGATCGAGGCTCGCCCCCCCGGGAAGAACGTCAAGAAGCTGTCGTTGTTGTCGGGAGGCGAGCGGTCCCTCGTTGCGCTCGCATTCCTGTTCGCCATCTTCAGGGCGCGACCGTCTCCGTTCTATCTGCTTGATGAGGTCGAGGCCGCCTTGGACGACATCAACCTCCAACGTTTCCTTGGTCTCGTCGGCGAGCTCGAGGAGCGCGCTCAGATCTTGATCGTCACCCATCAGAAGCGGACCATGGAGGCAGCCGACGTGCTCTATGGGGTTTCGATGGCGCGCGACGGCGTCTCGCAGGTCGTAGCCAAGAAGATGGACCGGGATGATTCGCCGCTGGATCGAGCCATCGGCGTGGACCGCGTGGTCGATCTGTCCGAAAGCGGCACTCCCGGGGTCGTTTAGCCTACGTGCATGCCTGAAGGGATCATTCCTGAACTTCTGATCGTCCTCGCGCTGGTCCTGCTTATCGCCGGCGTGGTCGTGGCGACCAGGCGTCGCCCGAAGCGGGAAGGGGTCGCCACCAAGGAGGATATCGAGGCGGTCGAGCCCGCCGTCGAGACGAAGGCCGAACCGGAACGACCCACACAAGAAGTGATCGAGACCCCCTCTCTGGTCACCGCGGAGCCTGTGGCGCGGCCCACTCTCCGAGAGAGACTCGGCAAGAGCCGGAAATTCTTGGGCGACCGCCTCGCCGACGCGTTCCGTGGAGCACCCGATGACGCCACCTGGGATGACGTCGAAGCCGCTCTGATACAAGCCGATATCGGCATCGGAGCGGCGACGAAGATCGTGGAGGACCTACGAAGCAAGGCGCGTGAACGCAAGGTGACGGAGGCCGGCGAAGTGCGGTCGTTGCTGGGCGAGCAGCTGGTCGAGCTGTTCGACACCGATCGGGACCGAGCTCTCGGCTTCGCCTCCGATGGGCCGCCCGTGTGGCTCGTCGTCGGGGTGAACGGCACGGGTAAGACGACGACGATCGGCAAGCTGGCCCGCGATCTGTCGGAGCGGGGTCGCTCCGTCGCTCTGGCGGCGGCGGACACTTTCAGGGCGGCCGCCGACGAGCAACTCGGCATCTGGGCCGAGCGCACCGGCTCGGTGCTGATCAAACATCAACCCGGTGCCGACCCGGGAGCGGTCGCTTACGACGCTCTCCAACACGTCCGCGCTAAGGGCGTGGACGTGTTGATCGTTGACACCGCGGGCCGGCTACATACCAAGACACCTCTCATGGACGAGCTGGGGAAGGTCCGGCGGGTCATCGAGAAGGAGAGCCCCGTCCAGGAGTCTCTTCTCGTGATCGATGCGACGGCCGGCCAGAACGGTCTCGTGCAAGCGCGCGAGTTCGCCGAGGCGACCGGAGTGACGGGGATCGTTCTCACGAAGCTCGACGGCACCGCGAAGGGCGGGATCGCTCTGGCGATCGAGAACGAGCTAGGCATCCCCATCAAGTTGATCGGTGTGGGCGAGGGACTCGAGGACCTCGAGCCGTTCGATCCCAAGACCTACGTCGACGCCCTGCTTACGTAGAAGGTGCTCGACCGAAAGGCCCGCCGGAGAGCAACGACTGACGCGCCGGATGATCGCCGTCGCCTACTGTTTCGCGCGCCGCAGCCCTGATCCCGGGCTACATCGTTTATCGCCTTCAAGGTGACGACCGTCTGGCACGCGGACTCTTGATGGGCGCGGGAGTGGTCTTGATCCTCTGGGGCGCTACCGACGCCTTTTTCCTGGCACGCCGCAACCTGAGCGGCTACTTCATCGCCGACCGGGCGCGCGCTAGGACTTTTCAATACGTTCTGATCGTGGTCGGAGGGGCCATGGCTCTGGCGGGTCTGGTCGTCGGGTGAGGTAGAACCCGTGGACCTCTGCGAGCCATAACCTAGGAGCATGTTCGACACCCTGACCGGCCGGCTCGACGACATCTTCACTCGTCTCCGCGGGCGCGGCCGCCTGAGCGAAAAGCAGGTCGATGAGGTCCTGCGCGAGATCCGTCTCGCCCTCCTCGAGGCCGACGTCTCGCTCAAGGTCGTCAAGGCATTCGTGAAAGATGTGAAGGAGCGAGCCGAGGGGGCCGAGATCCACAAGAGCCTCACTCCGGCGCAGCAGGTGATCAAGCTTGTGAGCGCCGCACTGATCGACGTTCTGGGTCACGAGGCGGTGGGTCTCGAGCACTCGTCGCGTTTGCCGCGCGTTCTACTTATCGCCGGACTTCAAGGCTCTGGTAAGACCACCGCAGCTGCAAAGCTCGCCAGGCTCATCAAGAGCGATGGTCGTCGTCCGCTGCTGGCCGCCTGTGACCTGAGGCGACCCGCCGCCGTGAGGCAGCTTCAGCTGTTGGGCGAGCAGGTTGAGGTGCCGGTGTACGCGGAGGAGGGCGCTCCCGATCCCGTAGCGGTGGCCGGAAACGCCCTGGCCCACTCGCGTGAGGAAGGTTTCTCGGACCTCATCGTGGACACCGCCGGTCGGATGCACGTGGACAAGGAGCTGATGGCCGAGCTCGGAAGCGTGGCCCAGAGGGTGGATCCAACCGAGATCCTGCTGGTGTGCGATGCGATGACCGGTCAGGACGCAGTCAACGTGGCGGAATCCTTTGTGGCCGAGGTTGACGTCACCGGGGTGATCCTCACGAAGCTCGACGGCGACGCGCGCGGAGGAGCTGCGCTCTCGATGGCTTACGTCACGGGACGCCCTATCAAGTTCGCCGGAGTGGGCGAGAAGCTCGCGGATCTCGAGCCTTTCCATCCCGACCGAATGGTCTCTCGCATCCTCGGGATGGGCGACGTGCTCACGTTGATCGAGAAGGCCGAAAGCGTGTTCGATGAGTCCGAGGCCATGGCCATGGAGGAGAAGCTCCGCAAGGCGGAATTCACGTTCGACGACTTCCTCAGCCAGCTCAAAGCACTACGCAAGATGGGCCCGATGTCGCAGGTGCTCGGCATGATGCCCGGCATGGGCAAGCTCTCCATCGGTGGAGACGAGGTCGAGGCGCAGCTCCCGCGGGTCGAGGCGATCATCCATTCGATGACCTCACAGGAGCGCAACGATCCGGCGATCATCAAGGGAAGCCGCCGGTCTCGCATCGCACGGGGCTCGGGCACATCCGTACAAGAGGTCAACAAGCTCGTGAAGCAGTTCGACGAGGTGAAGAAGCTCATGAAGATGATGTCGGGGGGAAAAGGTGGGCCGCGCCTCCCCAAGGGGTTCAAGTTACCGCCCGGAGTGGGCATCTGACCTGCTAAAATCGCTCGTTCGGGTCGGCCGGCCGCTCGGCCCCGACCTCACGAGGTAGATGCCCTGGAGAAAGAGAGAGCATGGTCAAGATCAGGCTGATGCGCGTAGGCAAACGGAAACAGCCGTCTTACCGCGTGGTAGTGGCGGACTCCCGTAGTCCTCGCGACGGCAGGATCATCGAGGCCATCGGTCACTACCATCCCCGGCAGGACCCTTCCGAGATCGTCATCCAGAACGAGCGGGCCGTGTACTGGCTGGGCAAGGGAGCGCAGCCGTCGGATTCGGTTCGCAAGCTGCTCACGATCTCGGGGGCGTGGAGCGAGTTCACGGGCGAAGTGCCCCCCGCGGCGGCAGCCACGCCCAAAGCCACGCCCGCTGCATCCGTGAAGGCGACCCCGGCCGCGTCGGTCGACGAGGCCGACGACGCTCCGGATGACGCCGAGCCCCCCGTTGAGCTGCCCGAGGCAGAGGACCAGGCGTCGGCCGCGCCCGAGGCCGACGCGGAGAGCCGGTAGCGATGTCCCGGGCGATGCTCGAGTACATCACTCCGTGGTTGGTCGATCACCCCGAGGAGATCGAGATCGCGGAGGTCGAAGGGGAACGCGGGGGCATCGTCCTCGAGCTCAGCGTGCACGAGGACGACGTGGGCAAGATCATCGGCAAACGCGGTCGGATCGTGAGGTCCCTACGCACCCTCGCCAAGGCCGCCGGCCA
>JACCXF010000225.1 GCA_013697295.1 Actinomycetota bacterium
ACATAGGAGTCGTGCCGGTGGCGATCGGCCTGTTGTGGTTCCCGGCTCTGCGACGAGTAGGCAAACGGTGGATCGACTTCTTCCTCGCTTTCACGGTGGGCCTGCTCGTGTTCCTCTTGGTGGACTCGATCGGTGAGGGCCTCGAGCTGTCAGCGCGCGCTCCCGCTGCGCTGAACGGCCTGGGATTGTTCGCGATCGGAGCGCTCGGAGCCGTCGCGGCTTTGCTTGCGCTCGAGTCGTTCTTGGGGAGCCGTCGCGACGCCGCGCGGGGCGGGGACATTGCCGGCCTGGCTCTCGCGTATCTGATCTCGACCGGGATCGGGCTGCACAACCTGGGCGAAGGCCTCGCGGTGGGGGCGGCCCTCGCTGCGGGTGAGATCGCTCTGGGCACGTTCCTCGTCCTGGGGTTCGCCCTGCACAACACGACCGAAGGGCTGGCAATAGTGGCTCCTCTGGGGCCGGCGCGAAGCCGGCCCTCCCTGTGGCACTTCGTCGCGTTCGGAGCCATCGCAGGCATCCCCACGATCCTGGGGGCCTGGGCCGGCGGGTTCGCTTTCGATCCGGCGTGGGGGACGCTAGCCTTCGGCGTCGCCGCCGGAGCGATCGCACAGGTGTGCTGGCAGATCGGGCGGTCCATGGATAGCGGCAAGGCTCTAGTCGCGGGTTGGGGTGCGGCGGGATTCGTCGCGGGGCTGCTGTTCATGTATACGACCGGGCTTCTCGCGGCCTAGTCTCCGAACATGCTACGAATCGTCGTTCCCTCCGCCCTGATCGCGTTCGCGTGCCTGCCGGCGGCGTGCGGCGGATCCTCGTCGGGATCAGGCAGTACCGTGGAGATGACTTCGGCGCAACGCTTCGACCCCGCCGCCATCACGGTCATGGCCGGGACGACCGTTACGTGGAGCAATGACGATGCCCAGACTCACACCGTTACGGCTTACGAGGACGGCGTCCCAGACGGCGGATATTTCGCGAGCGGCGACATGTCGGATGAAGCCGCCGCGCGGGATGACCTGCAGGCGAGCTTGTTGGCAGAGGGCGACACGTACGAGGTCACGTTCGATGAGCCCGGGACCTATCGCTACTTCTGCATCCCCCACGAGCAGCAGGGGATGAAGGGCGAAATCGTCGTCGAGCCCTGATGATGACGAACCGACGATGAGCATCCGGGAGTCCAGCCTTCCGATCGTCGTGGACGGGCTAAGGCTGGCCGGCATCGCTTGCGTACCGGAGGAACCGCGCGGCCTGGTGGTACTCCTTCACGGGATCCCTTCCAGCGCGCCTCCAGACCCCGGGGACGAGGGCTACCCCGGTCTGGCCCGGCTCTTCGCTTCTTCGGGGTGGGCGGCCGCGTGGGCGGACATGCGAGGCGTTCGAGGGTCCCAGGGGTTCTTCTCGATAGAGGGATGGGTGCGGGACGCGCGCGCGATGGTCGACGCGGCGCGGGCGATCGAGGGGACCTCCGCTTTGCCTGTTGCGCTGGTGGGGTCGTCGGCCGGCGGCGCAGTGGCCGTGGAAGCGACGAAGCGAGGAGCTCCCGTGGATGCGCTGGCGCTGTTGGCCGCGCCCGCGGCGTGGGTGTCATTCGCTAACGACACGGGGGCGGCAGTTACGCGCATCACCGAGGAAGCGGGTATGCCGCTCAGCCCAGAGGTGCTCGCGGACCCTGGTCCGTGGGCGTCGGAGTTCGAGCGGATAGTGACCGAGAGAGCCATCACCTCGCTCAGGATCCCCGTGCTGGTGGTTCACGGAACCGCGGATGACGTTGTGCCGGTCGATCATGCGCGCCGGATCGCGGACAAGGCGCGGAACGCCGAGCTACTGATCCTCGAGGGCGCCCCACATCAATTGCGCCGCCACGCAGCCGCGGTCGAAGCGACGCTCGAGTGGCTGGGGAAAACACTTCGATGACGCGGGCGGTAGCGGCGATCGTCATCTTGGGCCTAACTTTGACGATCGCGCTGGGTGCGGCCTTCGGTGTCGACGCTACTGCGCTCATCTTGCTGGCCCTGATCGCCGCGTTCGGCGCTCTAGCAGTATCGGTCGCGCGCAAGGCGCGGGCGGGGACCATAAAACCGGCCGTTTGTCCGTCCTGCGAGGGCTTCAATTCGCCCAATGCTCCGTACTGCAAGCACTGCGGCACCCACCTCAAGCGTCAGCACTCGTGAAGGTTCGATCCCGGATCGAATTCTAGAGGAAACTAGCCTGGTTCTCGGCGCCCTTCCGTTTGGTTGAAGACGTATCGGGTTCGAGAGCCGGGTACTCCACCACCGCCACGACTCGTGTGGCCATGAAGCGTCCGCTGCGCACGAGCTGTCCCGTCCGCGTCACCTCCGAGACCTCGACGGTCCCTCGGACTGTCGCCACCTCGACCCGGCGTCCTGCGCGCGTGGCAACGATCTCGAAGGTCCGCGTGCCATCTCCCGTGTCCACCACGATCTCGACGCGGTCGCCTCTCATAGGCCTACTCTGCCACGCCCGCCCCGACGACGCCGCGCACGCCGGCGAGCCGTGGTCGTTCGCCTCATCGAAGCGCCGTACGGCGGGGCTATAGTCGAAGCACACAGGTATCCCCGGTCTGGGAGGCAGCGTGGCAGAGAGTTCGGACGGTTTCGACGTAGTCATCCTCGGCGGCGGCAACGCTGGCTACGCGCTGGCGTTCAGGGCCACAGGGCTCGGCCTGTCGGTAGCCATGGTCGAGAGAGACAAGGTCGGCGGTACTTGCCTTCATCGCGGCTGCATACCTACCAAGGCCCTTCTGCACGCTGCGGACCTCATGGACGAGTTCCGGGGCGCCGGCGATTTCGGCATCTTGGCTCAGGAGCCGGAGGTCGACTGGGGCAAGGTCCTGGACTTCAAGGGCGGCGTGGTGGGACAGATGTACAAGGGGCTGTCCGGACTCGTGAAGAAACACAAGATCGAGCTGGTCGAGGGGTCGGGCTCACTCAAAGACAACAAGACGGTCGTCGTGAGAACGAACGATGGCGAGCGCACGCTCTCCGCCGACAAGGCGGTCGTGCTCGCCACCGGGTCCTACCCGCGTGATCTCCCCTTCATCGCAGCGGACGGCGACAAGGTGCACAACTCGAATCATGGTCTCGAAGCGAAGGACATCCCATCCTCCGTCGTCATCGTGGGGGGCAACTACATCGGTCTGGAGTTCGCCAGTATCTACAGGTCATTCGGGGCCGAGGTGACGGTCGTCGAGATGCTGGATCGCATCGCGCCTGCAGAGGACTCCGACGTCTCCGAGGCGCTCGGCAAGCTCCTTCAACGCAGAGGCATCAAGTTCCATCTGGGCGTAGAGGTCACCGGAGCGACCTCCGCCGACGATGGCGTCGAGGTCGAGATCAAGAAGGGCGAAGACAGCGAGACGATCAAGGCCGAGCGCATGTTCGTTGCGATCGGGCGCGGCCCCCGCACTTCACACATGGGCTTCGAAGAGGCCGGCGTGAAGATGGATAAGGGATTCATCGTCGTCGACCAGAACTTCAAGACGAGCGCTGACGGCGTCTACGCGATCGGCGATGCGATCCACATGCCGGATGCCAACTGGCCACATCCGCAGCTTGCCCACGTCGCATTCATCGAGGGGATCAAGCTGGGCGAGCTGCTCGCCGGACAAGACATCACACCGGTCGATTACAAGAACATCGCGCACATCATCTACTGCCAGCCCGAGGTTGCATCGGTCGGGCTTACCGAAGACAAAGCGAAGGAAGCCGGTCTCGAAGTGGTTACACAGCGTTACCCCTTCTCGGCCAACGCCAGGGCGCTGATGCTTGGTGGGGGGCAGGGTTTCGTCAAGACCGTTGCCGAGAAGGACGGAGCCGTTCTCGGCGTCCACATCGTCGGCCCGCGGGCGTCGGACCTGATCACCGAGGCGCAGCTCGCGACGTCATGGGAGGCGTATCCCTCCGAGCTCTCCGAGATCATCCACCCGCACCCCACGCTGTCGGAGGCGATCGGGGAGACCTTCATGCACCTCGCCGGTCGCCCGCTGCACGGCTGACGCACCCACTGGACCCCGCGTTGCGGTTGCCGCATCACGTTCGTAGCTCCCGCGCTGGTGGGAGAAGCCTCTGGGCCAGCACCACTACGCCGAGAACGAGCCCACCTCCCAGGACGAACACGAACTTCGGCGAGGTCGCATCGAGCAGCGGGCCGCCGGCCGCATACGCGATCCCGCCGCCCACGTAGGCGGCCGTGGATATCAGCCCGATGACCCTGCCCAGCATCGGCCTCGGCACGTTCTGCTGCACCAGCGTGTCGCTAGCGACGTTGTCGGCCGCGTTCCCGATCCCCGCGAGCGCCTGCACCAGTGCGGCGAGCACGAGAGTAGGAGCGAAACCGGTCGCGATGGTGCCCGCTCCCGTGAGGAGCCACCCGAGAAGGAAGAGGTTGCGCGGGTGCATGCGGCCGCCCCACTTGATGAGGATGACGGACGCGATCAACATCCCCACTCCGAAAGCGGCGTTGACGGCTCCGAAGCCCACGGGTCCCGCCCCCAGTTCCTCGCGCGCCAGAAAGACCAGCGCGACGTTGTCGATCGCTCCGAAAGCGACACCCAAGAAGAGCGTGAGTACCAGTGCGCGAGCGGTTCGGTGGCGGAGCGCGAAGGCAAGGCCCGCGCGCGTCTCGGCCACGAGTCCCTGTGGTTCGTCTCCATCCGAAGCCACCTCGAGGCGCGGAAGACGAACCAGTAGAAGGACCGAAACGAAGAAGGTGAGGGAGTTCGCAGCGAGAGCCCCCGAGATCCCGCCCGCCGCAACGAGGACTCCACCCAAGAGCGGGCCCGCGGCCACCTGGAGATTGAGTGTCGAACCCAGCCAGGCATTCGCCGAGGGCAACGCCGGGCGGTCCACGATCGCGGTCACCGCGGATCTGCTGGCGGGGGTGAAGACGGTGTCCAGGATCGACGTCACGGCAACCAGCGTCAAAAGAAGGGGGAGGGGCGGGAGCCAAATGGCGATGGTCCCGTAGACGAATGCCTGCCCCAGATCGCACACGATCATCACGGTTCGACCGTCGACCTTGTCAGCCAGCGCCCCTGCAACGGGCCCGAGGATGCGTGGGAGAGCCTTCGCGAGCAGGAGTGCGCCCACAGCCGTACCGGTGTTCTGCTCGGCCTGGATGTACAGGATGAGGGCCACCAGCGCGACCCCGTCTCCGATGTGCGATGCCGCCCGAGCCACGAGGAGCACCCGGAAGGAGCGGTTGCTCTTAACTAGGTCGATGCCGGACACGGACCGAAGGATAGAGGGCCATCGGGGGTGACCCCGATACGTCCGTAGCCCTAATAAGGTGTCTATTCAACCCTTACCAGGAGGTCCCCCATGCGTCCGAAGTCCATCCTTACCCTGCTTGCCGCTCTGGCCCTCGTGGCCGGCGCATGCGGTGGCGGGAGCGGCGATCAGTCGCCCGCCGATGCGATCGCTGCCGCATCGCTCAATACGACCGAAGCCGGTTCGGCGAAGGTCTCGATCGCCTCGAAGACGACCGTCCCCGAGGCGCTCGCCGGCGGCGGTCCGACCTCGATCGAGTTCGGTGGCGAGGGGGCCGTGGACTACGAGAACCAGATCGGCGAGATGACCATGGACATGTCGGATATGGGAGCCGCGGCCGGCGGACCGCAGCTGGGCGAGATGAAGATGGTGTTCGAAGGAACCATGATCTACATGCAGTTCGACCTGCTCGCTCAGCAGCTTCCGGAGGGTAAGTCGTGGGTTCGGTTCGACTTGGCAACGGTCGGTGAAGAGATGGGGGTCGACATGAGCCAGTTCACGCAGTTCAGCAACAACGACCCGACCGCCGCCCTGCAATACCTCGAGGGCGCAACCGATCTCGAGGAGGTTGGAACCGAGGATGTTCGCGGTGAGGAAACGACTCATTACGAAGGCGTGGTGGACCTTCAGAAGGCGGCCGACAACGTCGAGGACGAGGAGCTCGCAAAGGCCTTCGAGGACGTCATCGAGCTCGGTGGCCAAAAGGAGATCCCCGTCGAGGTCTGGATCGACGGCGACGAAAGGGTCGCGCGGATGTTGTACGCCTTCGAGACGCCCGCCGGTCAGGGCAGCACCGAAACGCTCACCTCTGAGATCACCATGGAGTTCTACGACTTCGGCACCGAGGTCGACGTAACCATTCCTTCGGAGGACGAGAGCGTCGACCTTCAGGAACTCATGGGGGCCCCGGCTCCGTAGCCTCAAAGTCCCCGAACTCTCACCATCGGTGGGAGGCTTGGGCGATGCGCCGCACCAAGATCGTCGCCACGTTGGGTCCGGCTTCGCGCGACCCGGACGTTCTCAGGTCGCTCATCCAGACCGGAGTCGACGTCGTGAGGCTGAACTTCGCCCACGACACGCCCGCAGCACATCGCGAGGCGGCCGAGTTGACACGGAGCATCGCCCACGAGGCCGGGCGGATCGTGGGCGTTCTGGTGGACCTGCCGGGCCCCAAGATGCGCACGGGCCCGATCGAGCGAGGCGAGGTTTCGTTGCAGACCGGGCAGGAGTTCGTACTCGCCGGCGGCGCGGAGCAGGGCGACGCCGAGCGCGTCTCGACCTCTGTCGGAGGACTCGCCGGCATGGTCGATGACGGCGAGGAGATCTTCCTCGCCGACGGCGAGATCGTTCTGAAAGTGGTCGGGCTCGACGGCAAGGACGTCAGGACGGAGGTGCTTCGTGGCGGCATCCTTCGAAGCCGCAAGGGGATGCATCTGCCCCATTCTGAAAACTCCATCGAGGCATTCACGGCCGAGGACCATGCCGCGTTGATGGCGTGCTTGGACTTCAAGGCGGATCTGGTCGGACTGTCCTTCGTACGCGATGCAGAAGACGTCGAACGGGCTCGAGCCGCTCTGCCCCAGGATGGTCACCGTCCGCTTGTCGTCGCTAAGATCGAAACCGCTTCGGGAGTCGAGAACATCGACTCGATCGTTCAGATCGCCGACGTCGTGATGGTTGCGCGTGGGGACCTCGGCATCCAAACGCCCTTGCACCGGGTGCCGATCCTCCAGAAAGAGATCATCCGCACGTGCAACGAGTACGGTAAGGCAGTCATCACCGCAACTCAGATGCTCGAGTCGATGACGGACTCATTGCTGCCCACGCGAGCCGAGGTCACCGACGTCGCCAACGCGGTTCTGGACGGGACCGACGCCCTGATGCTGTCCGAAGAAACCGCGGTGGGGCACAACCCCGTCGCCACCGTGAAGACCATGGCCCAGATCGCCGAGACGGCCGAGGTCCGACTACGACGTCCCGGCGCCGCCGTCCAGTGGCATCCGGGCGATGACCGCGTGTCATGGGCGGTTGCTCACGCTGCTGTGCAGGCGGCAGAGGACCTGAAGGTGGCCGCGATCCTGTGCCCGACGCGCAGCGGAGCGACGCCGAGGCGCGTTGCCGCGTTCCGGCCACGCATGCCGGTGGTGGGCCTGACGTCGCACCGGGGCACCCTCGGCGCCCTCTCTATGACCTGGGGGGTCATCCCGGTCGAGATGCCGCCGTGGCCAGAAGCCAGGGACGAACGGGACGACATCCAACGGACGGTGGATGCGGCCGTCGAGATGGGGGTCGTCACCATCGGTCAGCTGGCGGCGGTCGTGTCGGGGAGCCCCGACCGGCGAGCCGGGCGGACCGACTCCGTCAGGGTCGTTCGCATCTAGCGTCCACGGTCGCAGGAAGTCGGCGCCCCCCGCAGGCAGTAATCTCAGTCGAACTGCTCTGTTCGTTCGGACGCACATCCACAGCGTCGCCAGGGGGTTCTCGTCAGGGAGGGTCGGCTAGATGCCAACTGAGATCAAGATGCCGCAACTCGGTGAATCGGTCGTCGAGGGAACCATCACCAAGTGGCTCAAGCAAGAGGGCGACTCCATCGATGAGGACGAGCTCCTCGTAGAGGTGTCCACGGACAAGGTCGACTCCGAGGTCCCCTCGTCGGCCTCCGGCACGATCCAGGAGATCAAGGTCCAGGAGGGCGAGACCGTGAAGGTGGGCGAGGTCATCGCGATCATCGGCGAGGGCGGAAGCTCCAGCGGCGACGATGGCGAGGCCGAAGCGTCCGACGAGGACGACTCCGCCGCATCCGCCGACGACCAGCCCGCGGCCGAAGGCGAAGAGGACGAAGAGTCGAGCGGCAATCAGCCCGCGGCCGAAGGCGAAGAGGACGAAGAGTCGAGCGACGACCAGCCCGCGGCCGAAGGCGAAGAGGACGAAGAGTCGAGCGACGACCAGCCCGCGGCCGAAGGCAAAGAGGCCGAAGCGTCCGGCGACGACCAGCCCGCGGCCGAAGGCAAAGAGGCCGAAGCGACCGGCGACGACCAGCCCGAGGGATCGAAGGACGAGCAGCAGAGCGCCGAGGACACATCTCGGGATGAAAGCGACGGTGAGGACCGGCCCGCCGCCGGCGGTGACGGGAGCGATACCTCGAAGAGGGGGATCATCTCGCCACTGGTTCGCCGCCTCGCCGACGAGCACGGCGTCGATCTGGAGGACATTGAGGGCAGCGGCACCGGTGGGCGCATCCGCAAGCAAGACGTCCTGAAGTTCGTCGAGACAAGCAAGGGTAAGACGCAAGCCAAGCCGGCGGCCTCCGCCGAGCCCGCCCCCGACGCGGGGTCCAAGC
>JACCXF010000234.1 GCA_013697295.1 Actinomycetota bacterium
CGCGCATCGCCGTGGCCACCTCGGCCGCGGTGAAGAGCCTCCCCGTCACGAACGCCCGCGATCCGCTCACAACCACGCTCCTTCTGTGTATCTCAAGTGTCACATGAGGCACATCAGCCACATCAGAGTCTTTAAGGCACACCTGCCTCGTTGGGGGTGTTACGAAACACCAGGCAACTAGCGAAGTCAAACATCTCGGACCCTTAAGAACAGATGCGCAGGAGTGCTGGTCCCAAGGAGGCCCGTGAGGAACGAGGGTCCGAAGGAAGTGGGCCGGACGAAGTCGGGGTCCGGGAAGGAGTCTCAGGGCCGTGGATCAGAGGAAGCGGCCGATGTACCAGGAAGCGATCTCCTCGCCCCACAGGCCCGCTACCACCGCGCCCGCCGCCAGATAGGGCCCGAACGGGATCGCGCTCTTCCGGCCTCTCCCCATCGCCAGAGCGACCAGTCCCCCGAGACCTCCCAAAGCGATGGCTCCGGCCGCAGCCGCCCCCACGAAGCGCAGACCGAGCGACCCGAAGACCAGACCGATCAGCGCGGCGAGCTTCACGTCTCCCATCCCCATCCCCCCCGAGACCGCAGCGACGACGAAGAGGATCCCCCCGTACAGCAGGAGCCCGATGCCCGCACGGACCGGGTCTGCCGCCTCGCCGATGAACCGAGCGAGCACGATGAGCACGGGGAAGAGGACGAGCGAGGGGTACATCAAGCGGTTGGGGATGATCCGATGTCTGAGGTCGATCAGGGCGATCCCCGGCATCAGTGCGAGGAGACCTCCGACCAACACCGCCTGCCACGGGTTCGGGTACCGGATCGCTGCGAGGACCACGAGACCGGCCGTGGCCAGCTCGACCAAGGGGTACTCGACGGAGATGCGTGCACCGCATCGCCGGCACCTGCCCCGGAGCAAGAGCCACGAGAGCACCGGGAAATTGTCGCGAGCGCCGATCTCCGCTCCACAGGAAGGACATCTCGATCGGGGCTGCACGACGGACTCTCCCCTGGGGAGCCGGTGGACGGCGACCGTCATGAAACTCCCCACCCCAAGGCCGAACGGAAGCGCAACCAGCGCGCGGATCCAAGCCTCGTTCATCCGGGCGAGATTATCCTGATGAGCTGACGCAACGATGCAGGTGCGCTACGACGTCGGCATCTGCCTCATCCGTCCGGAGCGACCGTCGTGATCGATGATAGGTTGAGGTTCGTCGACGTCACTCGCACCAAGGGTGGGCGTTAGCGCGGGCCCCGGCGATGAGATCGGCGACCGCGCCAGGCTCCGCCTGCGAGAACGTGGTCTTGAACATCTGCACGGTCTCCGCGACGCAGTTGATCTGTCCTCCGGCCAGGGCGGCGCCGGGGATGGTGACGATGGCGGCGGTAACGATGATGATCGCGAGTGCTCGGAATCTCTTCACGGTGGTCCCCTTCCGATCCGATGGGCACCTTCTCCCTGGATTATCGGCATCCGATACCCGGAGACTTGAATGCCGCTTCGCGCAAGATCGGCTGCAACGCAGCACGCTTCACCCGCGAGAGCAACCATGGCGCGCGGCGAGGTCCAAGGGAGAGCGCAGACTAGGGAGCTACCTCTCGTATGTACTGGATGTTCTGTCGGAACCCGGTGACCGTCGTGAGCCCCGGGACGAAGACCGGCACGTAGTTCAGCGTCGTCTGGTTCGCCACGTTCACGGGACAGCCGTAGACCTGCCCGTTCATCGCCGACAGGTTCGACATGCTCACCGTCCCGGACGTGTAGATGAACACGTCGAGTCGGTCGGGCGACGCGAGGTTCTTGAATTCCGTCTGGTTCGAGGTCGTGATGTTCTTGCCGGTCGACGTGCAGACGCCCGCCGCCGAGTTCACGGAGATCAGGTAGAGGGAATGATTGCCGCCGACGGATTGCCACGTTGGGTGGTTCTGCATCGTGATGCTTCCGTCGGTCAGGATCGCCAGGCTCCCCGGAAGGTAGATCGTTTCGTTGCCGTTGAAGAGCAGTTCACACGAAGCGGCGATCCGCACGACCCAGTTGGTCCCAGGCGGGCGGTTCGCCGGGTTCGTGATCCAACTCTTCGCCGTGGCGCAGTCCGCGAACGCCGCACCGTTCGCGAGCTGGAATCCCGCGTTGCTCCACTTCGCCAGGTCGTACGGGAGCGCGGGGAGGGTCTGGGAG
>JACCXF010000204.1 GCA_013697295.1 Actinomycetota bacterium
GGATTCCTCCGGTGCGGCGAGGATCGGGCCATAGGGCGGTTGCTCGAGTTGCCCATCCATCCACTCCTCGCGCGTCATGAACGGGATCCGGCGAAGATCGTCAAGAGAGTTGATCGAATCGGCCGTGACGCCCGCGTCCTGAAGACGCTTGGAGTGGTAAGGGACCTGCGCCTCGGTCCAGTCGAGAAGCTTCCGCAGCTTGCGAACCTGCAGAGCCTCGATCTCGGCGCGCGACATCGTTTCATGGCGCGGGTTCCAGTACGGCGACTCCGTCATCGCCCCACCCCCTTGAGAGAAACGTGAAGCCGGTGGTCACGGCCAGCGTAATACGAGTAGCGTCTTTGGTTCATGGGCACCCAAGACTTCCCGTTGTTCCTGTCGCGCGAGTCGCGTGAGGTTCTACTCGAGGTGCGGGTTCTGGCAGGAGAAGAGCTTGCGCCGATCGCGGGCGCCGGTCCTGCCGGGCGGGTCAACCGGCCGCTGCTGGAGGCCCTTGGAGCCCACGGCGTCCTCCAGCGGATCTTTCCTGCGGACCTCGGGGGCCAGGTTTCTGGCGAGGTGTCCGCGGTCGTTCTGTGCCTGCTCCGAGAAGGATTGGCGGGGGGGTCCACGGCAGCCGAGACCGCGTTCGCTCTGCAGGGTCTCGGGAGCTATCCGATCATCCAGGCCGGCTCCGACGAGGTCCGGCGTAGATGGATCCCAGCGGTCGCGCGCGGCGAGGCGGTTGCGGCCTTCGCCTTGACCGAACCCGACGCGGGTTCGGACGCGGCGTCCTTGTCGCTGGTGGCCGAGCGTGTCGACGGCGGTTACCGGTTGAGTGGCGCGAAGAAATGGATTTCGAACGCTCCGGACGCGGACATCTATTCGGTCTTTGGACGCACGACCGAAGGCGCCGGGTCACGCGGTGTGACCGCCTTCGCGTTGCCCCGCGAGACCAAGGGAGTAGGCGGCGAATCCCTCGATCTCCTGGCGCCCCACGCTATCGGCACTCTGGAGCTCGATGGAGCGTTCGTTCCCGACGATCACGTGCTCGGCGAGGTCGATGGCGGATTCGCCGTTGCGATGCGAACCCTTGATCTCTTTCGCCCGAGCGTCGGGGCCTTCGCGGTGGGCATGAGCCAAGCCGCGCTGGACGTCACTATCGAGCACGCGGGCGCCCGTGAGTCCTTCGGCAAAGCTCTCAGGGAGTTCCAGGCGGTATCACAGCAGTTGGCGGAGATGGCCGTGAGGACGAAGGCCGCGCGATTGCTGGTTTACGAGGCCGCGGCGGCCTACGACGCAGGAGAGCGGGTGACCAGGGCCGCCGCGATGGCGAAGCTCTATGCAACGGAGGCCGCGCAGGCGGTCGTCGATATGGCCATCCAGATCCACGGCGCCCGGGCGCTCGAGCGCGGCCACCTCCTCGAGCATCTCTACCGCGACGTCAGAGCGACGCGCATCTACGAGGGGACTTCCGAGATCCAGCGTGAGATCATCACCCGAGAGCTGTACCGCTAGGCTTCTCGGGGACGACGGCGACACAGAGAAGCTCGACCTTGGCAGCAGCGTCGAAAAGTCCCTTGACCTCGAACAGTGCCATCGCCGGATAGTGGCGACCGAAGTGCCGCTCGTAGGCGGCCGACATCTCGTGGAGCCTGGCCCGGTACGTGACGATGTCAGTGATGTAGATGTGCATCGACACGAGGTGCTCCGGGCGAGCCCCGGCCGCTGCTAGCGCCGTGACGACGTTGGCCGACGCTTCGTCGAACTGCTCCGCGACGGAGTCACCGACGATGCGCCCGTCGGCGCCGTGGGCTGTTTGCCCTCCGAGATACACGGTCCGGCCTGGCGCCGCGATGACTGCATGTGAGAAGCCAATCGGCGGCGCGAGCGTCTCCGGGTTGAGGATGTCGTGCGGCGAGGTCACCGGCCGGTCCATTTCGGCTCCCGGCCCTCATTGAAAGCGGCGTAGAACTCGGCATGATCCGAAGTCGTCATGAGGAGCGCCTGGGTCATCGCTTCCAGCTCGAGGGCCCCGCCTAGATCCATGTCCAACTCGCGCGTCAGCAACTTCTTCGTGCTGGCGTAGGCAAGGGCCGGCCCCTGCGCCAGCTGCATAGCGAGCTTCGCTGTCGCACCGCTCAACTCATCGTCCTCCACCACTTTGTAGGCGAGGCGCAGGTCGGCGGCCGCCGCGGCGTCGAGCGATTCGCCGAGGATCAAGAGCTCCGTCGCCTTCGAGAAGCCGACGAGCCGAGGTAGCAGGTAGGCGGAACCCATGTCCGCTCCGGCCAGTCCCACCTTGGTGAAAAGAAAGGCCAGCGAAGATGATGTCGCCATGATCCTGAAGTCCGCCGCCAGCGCGATGACCGCGCCGGCCCCCGCGGCGACGCCGTTCATCGACGCGATGATCGGTAGGGGACACTCCCTCATCCGTTGAACAACGCTCCCGGTCATGCGCGTGAAATCCAGTAGCTCACGAGCGTCCTTCTTCAGCAGCTCGCCGATGATCTCGTGCACGTCCCCGCCAGAGCAGAAGCCACGGCCTTCACCCGTGATCACCAGGGCCCGCACGTCATCACGGTGGGGGATCTCGGCCAAGAGATCGCGAAGGTCCGCGTAGACGTCGAAGGTGAGGGCGTTCAATCTCTCGGGTCGCTCGAAGGTGACTGTTGCGACGCCATCCTCCACGGCAAAGCGGAAGTGCTTCCAGTCATCGGTGAAGCCGGCTGTGGCCCGGAAGGGTGTCATTACGTATAGGCGCGCAGACCCGTGATGGTCTCGCCCAGGATCAGCGTGTGGATCTCGCTCGTCCCCTCATACGTGAGTACCGACTCCAGATTGTTCATGTGACGGATGACGGGGTATTCCAGCGTGATCCCGTTCGCGCCGAGGATCGTCCGAGCTTCGCGCGCGATCTTGAGTGCCTCCCGCACGTTATTCAGTTTGCCCAGACTCACTTGTTGAGGGGAGAGCTTGCCCTCGTCCTTCAGCCGGCCGAGGTGCAGGGCGAGCAACATCCCCTTGCTCAATTCAACGAGCATGTTCACGAGCTTCTGCTGCGTTAGTTGGAAGCTCCCGATGGGGACATCGAACTG
>JACCXF010000256.1 GCA_013697295.1 Actinomycetota bacterium
GGGCATGCCGTAGAGCAGGTCTGCGACGCGCCTGGACCCGCAGCGGGGGCAGGCTCGGAGAGCGGGCAGGTCGACGCAGGCGACGGCGGCAGCCCGGGTCTGGGCGGACCACCACCGGTCGATCTGGTCGTAGGTGAGTTCGCTGGCGCTGAGGTTCCACGGCGTGCGAGGGACCTCGACCGGATCGGTCGCGTCGATGCACGAGACGACCGCCTGGGTTTCGGCGGTGAGCTCGAAGATGGCGAGTTGGTCGAATCGACGTCCGAGTTCGACGGCGTCGGAGCGATCAAGTCAGTCGATCCACTTGTCGGCGTAGTACCGCCCGGGTTGTTGGTCGCGGCTCACCCCGTGGCCTGGGCCGAGGACTCGGCGACCATGGAGGTAGCGCACAACGTGGGCGACCGCTCCAGGCACCGGCGCTCTCCCCCGGTGCAGCCGAGTGGTGATCGCGAACCGCACGCCTTACGTCGCCGGCAACCGGGGCGACGGGCGGCCGCTCACCAGGCGGTGCTGCTGTCCTCGAGGGGAATGACTCCCGGATACTTTCGCGAAACTCCCCGCCACAGTTCACGCAAGCTCACACGAGGAGGTGACGCCTAGAGTCCCACTGCCACCGGGGTGGGAACTTCGATGAGCAACCCTGGGGAATTTAGACGAGCGGCGTCACAATCGACCATGCCGGTACCATTCGTTGGAGCACGAGCTGGGGAGGGAAGGGAAATGGTTGACCCGCTGCCGGGACCGCCGAAGAGCTGGACGCCCCCGCCGATGTCGCGGCCACCGACCTTCGTTCCGCCGTCGTCAGCAGGGACACGACTGCCGCCGCCTCCGAGTGTTCCGCCGCCCTCTCCACCTCCAACGGGGCCCCCCTTCCAAGTTCCGTTACCCCCGCCGCCGCCGATCGGACCGCACGGAAGTCGTTGGGCGCGCACCCCCCAGGGCCGGCCGGTCGCAACGGTCGGGCAGCGCATCGCAGCCCGAGCGATCGACTTCGTTGTGGTTATCCCGCTGCTCATGCTCCTGGTCGGCGTCGAAGCCATCATCCGTGCGGTCACCGGCGTCGAGGCGAGTGAGACCGAAAGCGACTGGGTGTCCTCGATGCTGGGGTTCTTCCTGCTGCTCGTGTTCGTGTCCTTCGACCCGATCGCCAGCTTGCTGTTCCGAGGAGCGACGCCAGGCAAGAAGGCGACGGGCCGTGGAGTGATTCGGTGGGAGGACGGCAGTCCGGCCGGGGGACTGGTTTTGTGGGGCCGCAACGTTCTCTTGTTCCTCGAGTGGGTGATGGTGGTGCCGGGCGTCGTCGACCTCGCGCTCACGGCTCAGCGTGATGACGGTCGAACTTGGATCGACCGAGCGACCGGCACGGCGGTCATCAGCGACGGAGACACACCGCCGCCGCCGGCGGCGCCGGTGGCTCACGCCTTCCGACCCGAACCTTGGGGCAGCCTCGTCGGCGCAGCTGCGGAGGCCCGAAGCCGACTCGCCCGGACCGTCACACCCGTACCCCCGGGCCCACTACGCGAACGCCTCGAGGAGGTGAGCGTCCGCGTCGCGGCCTGCGAAATCGAGTGCGTCCGTGTCGCCGACCGGGGGCTTCAGCTCAGCCAGGCGGTCGCTGAGACCGACCTCGATGCTCTTCGCAACCGCTACCGGACAGCCGCCGCCGATCCTTCGAGAGGCTCGCTGGTCGAGGCCTACGGACGCGAGCTCGCATCGGCCGAACGACTCGCCGGTCTCGTCGTTATCACCACCCAGCGACTGCAACAGCTCGGCGCCGAGCTGAACTCCGCAGTGAACACGGGCATCGAGATCGCGCTCGCCCCGTCGAACGACAAGACCTTCGAACTGCTCCTCGATCAGCTCGACGGCCTTCGAGCATCCCTCGAAGTCGTCGAGCAGGATGCCGGCCCAACAGCCATCTGAGGCTGCCTGGTCTGCGCCTCGTCCAAGGCAGCTGGGGTTCTCACTCGGGTTCAAGGTGATGCCTAGCGTTCGAGTCCGCGTCGGCACCCCGCTCACGCGGTCGGGTTGTTTGGCACTGGTCGCTGGTCAAGACGTCGAACCCGGCGACGAGGACGGCACGTGACGGATCGCGCAGCGTGTGGCCCCGGACCGGGTGATCTCGACGGTTGATCCCGAGTCGCGGCACACTGCACAAGAGCGTCAGCACCTACCGCGACGGCTACAAAACCCACGTCGCGGTCGAGCCCGACACCGGCCTGTCACCGCCACGGCCCTGACCCCGCCAAGGCCGGGGATGGCATCACCGAAACAATAGAAGTAGGGTCGTGCGCAACCACGCCCTCAACTTCGCGGCTGGTGTGTGGGGGGCGCAGTCTCCGCGATCTACGAAACGAACTCCTCCGGCGGCTTGAGAGGACGCTTCATGTTGACGAAAACTCGCGCCCTGGTGGTGATCGTTTGCCTCATGGGCAGCTTGTCGAATTTCCTCGCCCTTTCTGCGAGTGCGGTGGACACATCGAGCTTGTCCGCGGGGCAATCGTTAGCTGCCGGACAGGAGATGCTATCTCAAAATAGCTTGTTCAGGGCGGTGA
>JACCXF010000260.1 GCA_013697295.1 Actinomycetota bacterium
GCCTCGGCGGCCGAACCCGTGATCAGGTAAGCGACGCGCTGAGCTATGGCTCCATACCTCGTCACCAGTTCCTCGTAAGCCCCAACGTCGCCCTCCTGGGCTCGCAAGACCCACTCCGCATCGTCCAGTGGTCGGCCCTCCACGGACACGATTGTCACCCCTAGTACGTCGCCGGGCCCGGATAGGTTCCCGCGGCCGACCAAGCTCCGATCGACTCACCTGATCGGCCCCAAACCCTCCCTTGCTCCCAAGTCAGGCTCGGCAGATCGATCCTGGTCCGATCGATCCCCAAGTCAGCCGGGGCGGCAGAATGAGTCGATGAATTCCTCTCGGCTCAGCCCACTCCTCCTCGGTGGCGTCGTGGTTCTGGTGGTCCTGGCGATCGTGTTGTTCGCCCGGGCCCGCTACGACGTGGACGTCCCGCTGACCGACCTGGCGGTGGAGGACGGGGTCCCACTGTTTCTGGTCCCCGGATACGGAGGCGATCCCGCATCCATGGGCGCCGTGGAGCGCCTGCTCGAGGAGCGCGGTCGCCGCGTTGTTTCGGTCGCGCTCCCCGGGTCGGGCCGCGGAGACATCGTGTCGTCGGCCCGAGCTCTCGGCGAGGTCATTACAGAGGAGGGCGCGTCCGAGGTCGACGTCGTCGGATTCTCGGCGGGAGGACTGGTGGCACGCACTTTCGTGCAGCAGGAGGGTAACGACGCCAAGGTGCGGTTCCTGGTCCTTCTCGGCACCCCCCACCACGGGACCCGCCTAGCCGGACTCGCCACCGCCCTGGATCCGTCTCTATGCGCGCGAGGGTGCCGGCAGATGATCCCGGGCTCCCGTTTCCTACGGATGCTCAACTCGCGTGACGAGAGTTCGTCCGGCACCGTTTCCACGAACATCTATAGCGCCGACGACGGTGTTGTGACCCCGCCCGAGTCCGCGCGGCTTGCTGGTGCACGGAATGTCCGGATCCAGGACCCGTGCCCGGACGCGCAGGTGCCACATTCGCGCCTGGTGACCGACCCGATCGCTCTGGGTCTGGTCGTCGTTGCGCTCGACGGGGGGTCTGGCTTGATCGACGCTGACTCATGTGAGGACATCAGGCGGCTCGGGATCGTCGCTGAGAACTGAGTTTCCCAGCCGTCAACGTCAGCTCGGGCTAACCCATCAAGACAAGACGCGTTTCTTGAACCCGGCGATCCCTAGCCATCCAAGGAACACCAGAAAGCCCGCCATACCTAAATAGATGGCCGCCACCGGCATGTGCGGGAACTGCGGCGTAAGGGCGGTACGGAAGCCTTCGCTCATGTACACGAGCGGATTCAGGAGGACCGCCCACTTCAACCACGGGATCGGATCGAGTTGCGCCCACGGATAGTAGGTGGCTCCCAGGAAAGTCACCGGGATCACAATGATGCTGAACACGAGTGGGACCTGACGGGGCTCCGCTCGCGTGCCGATGGCGAGCCCGAGTGCCGCTCCGACTGCCGTTGCAAGTGGGAGAAATGTCAGTAGCTCGAGCCAGTTGATGTCGAGGCGCACCGGAGTGGCAGGGATGAACGTGGCGAGCGGGAAGACGACCACGGAAGCCAGCGCTCCCTGAAGCGCGCCCGACGTGATCTTCTCGATAGCGACCCCCCAGACGGGCAGGGGCGCCATCACGCGGTCCTCGATCTCGCGGGTGTAGCCGAACTCCTGCACGAGCGGCAGGGCAACTGCCTGGATCCCCTGGAACACGCAAGCGATCGCCACCACCCCCGGAACCAGAAGAGACGAGAAGGCCGTGGCTCCCGCTCCCTGACCGCCGACACCTTGCCCGATCTTCGGGAAGACGTAGGTGAATACGAACACGAACATGAGGGGTTGGGCGATCGTACGTACGACGAACGCGCCCATGCTGCGACGAAGCACGGTGAGATCTCGCAGCAGCATCCCCCAGAAGGCGTCGATGCTTGCGGAACGCGCGGGACGGATCTCCGCGAGCCTGGTTGAGACGCTCATTCTCGCAGATCCCTCCCGGTGAGATTGATGAACACGGACTCGAGGGTGGGCTCGCTAAGAGACAGGTCCTTCACGGTGAACCCCGCCCCTTCCGCATGGTCGACGACACGCGGCAGTACGCCGGCGGAACCCCTGAGATACACCCTTACCGACTCGTCCACCACCGCCGTATGGGTTGCCCCCTCGAACGAGCGGAGGCAGTCCGCGAGTTTCTCGAGGTCACCGTCTGCCGCCACCCTGACCTCGGTATCGGCTCCGACGGACTCTTTGAGCCGGGTTGGGGAGTCGAGAGCAAGAAGCTTGCCGTGATCCATGATGGCGACGCGGTGACAGAGTTGCTCTGCCTCTTCCATGTAGTGAGTCGTCAGCAAGATCGTCTGGCCTGCGGAGTGGAGTTCGGACAGAACGTCCCACAGGGCCAGGCGACTCTGCGGATCGAGCCCCGCCGTGGGTTCGTCCAGGAACAGGATGCGCGGGCGATGGACGATGGAGCGCGCCAGCATCACGCGCTGAGCCATGCCGCCGGAAAGAGCATCGATCTCTGCTGCGGCGCGGTCGGACAATCGGAACCTTTCCAGGAGCTCGCTTGCGCGACCGCGCGCGTCCGGCGCACTCATGCCGAAGTAGCGCCCGTGGAAATAGAGGTTGTCCCATACGGAGAGGCTGCGATCCAGGGTGTTCGACTGGGAGACGACGCCGATGAGTTGCTTGGCGGCATTCGGGTTCTCGACAACGTTCATCCCGGCAACCAACGCGTCCCCGGAGGTCGGCAGAACGCGCGTAGTGAGCATGCCGACCGTCGTGGTCTTTCCCGCCCCGTTTGGCCCGAGCAGGCCGAAGATCTCCCCTTCGCTTACCGAGAGGTCGAGTCCATCAACCGCCCGGATGGACCCGGCGAATACCTTGGTGAGCGCGCGCGTCTGGATCACCGCGTTCTCGATGGGTCGAGACGCTGGCGCCTCGGCGGTCTCTACGGCCATTGTCTCCTCGAGTTCTGCCGATCGTGGGAACGGTGATTCATTATCGAGGTTCCCGGGACTAAGGACGTCCGTGTGGCTCAGACCACTCTCCGGTCGGCGCCGGTCTCTTACAACTGACCGATCCCATCCGACGACTTGCGAGGTGTCCATGCCAACCTTCCGTCAGCACTTGACCACCGCACTGATCGCCGCGGCCGTCGCCTCTGCCGTTGCCGCGGCACCCGCCGTAGCGGGTCGGATCGCCGACTACGCCAGGAACTCCGACAAGGTCGACGGCCGCCACGCCGTGGGCGCGTGGACGTCCCCGAACAAGCGGGCGTCATCCCTGGTCGCCACCGACAATCGGGGACGGTTGCCGAACGGGATCATCCGCAGTGCTCTCGACGCTCACCGCCTCCAGGGCTTCAAGGCGGACGATCTTGTGCGCGCGGGCTACAGCGACGCGACCACTTCGACACAGAACTTCGCAGCAGGACGGTTCGAGACGGTTCACAGCAAGCGTGTATGGGCGCCGGTGGACGGGATCATGCTGACCTGGGGTCAGTTCACGGTCGAGCGCGACGCCGATTCGGCCCCGGGCACGGGGGCTGGCGTCGCCACGAGGCTGTCCCTCGATGGTCGGCAAACGGGACGCACACTCTTCACCGAGGTGGCCAGTACGGGAAGGTTCGACGCGAGCGTCGTTTCGATCATGTCCACCAGCGCGGTTGAGGCAGGAAGCCACCAGCTCGCACTGGACGTTCGTCGAACCTACGGCGCCGCACGGCTCTCCTTGAGGGGAAGAGGGGTGCGGACTCTGTTCGTTCCATTCGGTAACGACGGGACCCAGGCCGGAGGCTGATCTTGCCTGGGGACGGCGCGCCTGCTGGCATGGTGCTGAGCCTGGCACCGAGCTCGAGACCTTTGCTCGAGACTCGATGAATACCCGGCTGGAGGCTTCGACTGGCTTGCAGGTGGCGTCCCCCAGGAGAATGAATGTGGCTCGGTCTTTTACTTCTGGGCTCCCGCGACCGAATAATAGAGACATGGCTAGAGTCCTCGTCGTTGAAGATGAACCCTCGATCGTCACCGTGGTCCGCTACCATCTGGAGAACGCAGGCTTCGACGGTCTGTTCGCCAGCGACGCCGGCCACGGCTGGCGCTTGATGGTGTCGGATGTACCCGATGTCGCCGTGGTGGATATCGGCCTTCCCACGGACGACGGATGGGGACTTCTCGAAAAGATGCGCGGGGACGACCGGTTCAAGGACGTCCCCGCGATCGTCCTGACCGGACGCTCTGCCTCAGAGGTGGGCCAGCGCATCGCCGATCTCAAGTGCGAATACATGGGGAAACCCTTTGCGGCCACCGCTCTCCTTAGTCGCATCCGCCATCTCATCGATGGGTCGGGCCGTCACCCGGATGGAGTCACACCTCGCTCTGATTCGATCCGGGTCGAGCTGGTGTCGATCGGGGTCGTTCTTCTCCTCGATGGCTACCGGATCGAGGGGCAGGTCTACCTCCCTCCGGAGCTGGGCCGGTTCTCCGACGCGTGGGAGTCCGTGATGCGCGACCACCGGCATTTCGTGCCCGTCACCGATGCCCGGGTCACGACCCCCGACGGTTCCCACGCCATCGCAGGGCCGGCTTTCATCGAGGTGCGCAAGGAAGACGTGCGCGCGGTCTTCCCCATGGACGTCTTCCCGGGCTGACCCCCCGAACGGACTAGTCATTCCGGGGGGGGTTATCTACTTGACACAAGGTACCTCTACCCCTTATCCTTCTTATCAATGGACAAATGCGCAGGTGAGCGGGGCTTTTCAGCGGCTTTCTTAGCCTCTTCTCTCACCTTCTTGGGGAACATCTTCTTCATGGCCTCTTCGGTGGTCAGCTCGTCAGCTCGCTTCTTCTTCCTAGGCATGGAGGCCTCCTAATGGCGACGGCAACAAGGGTTGAGGCAACGGAGCGCAAGCGGCAGGGGGCCGTGAACTCACACGGTAAGGGCGACGTGAACCTGGTGAACCTGATCGAGCGGTTCGGCTCTGAGGATCGCTGCCACGCCTACCTGGAGCAGTTGCGCTGGCCCGAGGGCGTCCGCTGTCCCCGATGCGAGTC
>JACCXF010000261.1 GCA_013697295.1 Actinomycetota bacterium
CTACTCGTGGACCAAAGCCCCCGGGACCGGGCCCACGCCCATCTGGACGGCCATCATCGCGGCCTGCGTCCGGTTGGTGACGCCGAGCTTCCGGAAGATCGCGGCGAGGTGCGCCTTGACGGTCTTCTCCGACAGATAAAGGCGCTGCGCGATCTCGCGGTTCGCCCGGCCTTCGGCCAGGAGCTCCAGGATGTCGTGCTCGCGCTGCGTCAGGTTGTACTCGCCCCGGCGCCCGTTGGCGCCGTGGTCACGGCCTGAGGCCTCGTGCTCTTCGAACAGGTTCTGGATCACCCGGGGCGAGAGCACATTGCCGCTGCCGGAGAGCGCCACGTTGATCGCCTGCGCGAGGTCCTCGGGTGTCGCGTCCTTCAGGAGATAGCCGGACGCGCCGTCGGCCAATGCACGCTTCACGTACGGCGCATTGTCGTACGTCGAGAGCATGACGACCGGCATGTCGGGCTTCTCGACCTTGAGGGCTCGGAGCAGCTCGAGGCCGTCGAGGTCCGGCATGCGCACGTCGACCAACGCGAGGTCGGGGTTGACACCATTGTGGATGTGCTCGAGGGCCGATGCGGCGCTTTCCGCCTCGGTGATCTCAGCGTCCGGGAACCCTTCCTTCACCACGTAATGCAGGCCACGACGCACCAGCGCGTGGTCGTCCACGATCAGGATGTTCATCCTTCATCACCTCGTCCTCCGACGGGGAGCACGGCGACCACGCGGGTGCCGCTTCCAGGGTTGGATTCGATCTCGATGGTGCCGCCGATCCGTTCTGCTTGGTCGCGCATGAGTCGGAGACCGAAATGCGGATCCCCGTCGGCATCGGCGGCGACGATGCCGTTGCCCCGGTCCTCGACTTCGATCCGAAGCTCGTCGAGCCCGGCTCTGATCCTCACCGACACCTCTGGGGCGCCGGAGTGCTTGGCCGCGTTGGCCATCGCTTCGGCCACGATCGCGTTCGCCGTCTCGAGTGTTCGATCTGTGACCCGATCCAGCTCGCCCTCGATGGAGACTCGCGCGGGGAGGTGCCAGCGCTCCACCAGCTCGTTGACGAAGCTGGCGAGGGGAGGCTCGCGAGGAGGTGTGTCCCCGTCGAGCTCGAAGAGGATCTGGCGGATGTGCCGGAGGTCGTTCCGGATAGCGACCTCGACCTCGTGCAGCGTGACGAGCACGTCTTCGGGTTCCGTCCTGATCCGGTGTTGGAGTCCCTGCAGCTCGAGCACGGCGCTGGTGACGGACTGGGTCAGCCCGTCATGGATGTGGATCGCCCATCTCTTGCGCTCCTGCATCAGCAGGGCGTCGACCGTGTGCGCCACGGCCGGATGGGTGCTCTTTCGGTTGCGCAGCGTCAAGCTCGAGGTTGCCACTCTCGTCCTTTCGATGGAGTCCTTCTGTGGTAGGTCCGGTCCCTGAAAAGGACCGGACCTTTGGGTCTAGGTCATCCATCGGAAGAAAGGGCTTCTGCCTTGAACCTGTTTCCAAGCAAGAGGGGCGGCGAGTACATTCGCGTCCGGAGGCGCCAGCCCCCGGGCCCGAAATCGACGCCCATCAAGGAGTGCAGAAGGAAAGTTGCCAATAATGCACTCAGACTTGTAACCTGATGAGCACATGCGTGCAGGAGAACTGCACGAACTGAAGAAGGATCCACTCGGAGGTTGATATCCCCACCCGCCGGGGAGGCTCACATGGGCCTGCTCACGAGGCCTCGCGCGGCATCCTGGGGAAACGGAACGTAAGGAGGCTGGGCTTCGATGTCACGAGCCGTAGGTGTTGATCTCGGTACGACGAACTCCGTGGTCGCAGCATTGGAAGCGGGGGAACCGGTCGTTATCCCGAACGCGGAGGGTTCCCGGACGACTCCATCGGTCGTCGCATTCTCCAAAACGGGCGAGATCTTGGTGGGTGAGGTCGCCAAGCGGCAGTCCATCACCAACCCTGACAGGACGATCCGGTCGGTCAAGCGCCACATGGGCGACAAGGACTGGTCGGTCGACATCGACGGGAAGGCGTGGACGCCCCAGGAGATCTCCGCCCAGATCCTCAACAAGCTGAAGCGCGACGCTGAGGCGTTCCTCGGGGACACCGTCACGCAGGCCGTGATCACGGTGCCCGCGTACTTCGATGACGCCCAGCGCCAGGCCACCAAAGAGGCGGGACAGATCGCCGGCCTCGAGGTGCTCCGCATCATCAACGAGCCGACGGCGGCCGCGCTCGCCTACGGGCTGGACAAGCAGCAGACCGAGCAAACGATCCTCGTGTTCGACCTCGGTGGAGGTACGTTCGACGTATCGCTGCTCGAGATCGGCGAGGGCGTCGTGGAAGTGAAGGCGACGCACGGTGACACTCAGCTCGGAGGCGACGACTGGGACGAGCGAGTCATCGATTGGCTGGTCGAACGGTTCAAGGGGAACTACTCGATCGACCTCTCGAAAGACCGCATGGCGATGCAACGCCTCAAGGAGGCTGCCGAGAAGGCGAAGATCGAGCTGTCGCAGGTGACCGAGACCACGATCAACCTGCCGTTCATCAGCGCGGGCCCCGACGGACCGCTGCACCTGGAGGAGAAGCTCACGCGGACCGAGTTCGAGCGCATGACGGCCGACCTGGTGGACCGTTGCCGCGGACCGTTCGAGCAGGCGATCAAGGACTGGGGCAAGGACGCGAGCGCGATCGATCATGTGATTCTCGTCGGCGGGTCCACCCGGATGCCCATGATCCAGGATCTCGTCAGGGACCTGACCGGCGGCAAGGAGCCGCACAAGGGCGTCAACCCCGATGAGGTCGTGGCGGTGGGCGCGGCTATCCAGGCCGGCGTCCTCAAGGGCGACGTGAAAGACATCCTCTTGCTGGACGTGACCCCCCTCTCACTCGGCGTCGAGACCAAGGGTGGCCTCTTCACGAAGCTGATCGAGCGGAACATGACGATCCCGACGCGCAAGTCGGAGATCTTCACGACCGCAGACGACAACCAGACGACGGTCGAGATCCACGTCCTCCAGGGAGAGGCGGAGACGGTGATGTCGCCGGGCGTGAAGTCGCTCGGGCGGTTCCACCTGACCGGGATCCCGCCGGCTCCCCGTGGCGTGCCCCAGATCGAGGTCGCGTTCGACATCGATGCCAACGGCATCGTGAACGTGAGCGCGAAGGACCTCGCGACGGGCAAGGAGCAGGCGATGACGATCACGGGAGGCACCGCGCTCTCCAAGGACGAGATCGACCGCATGATGAAGGAGGCGGAGGC
>JACCXF010000278.1 GCA_013697295.1 Actinomycetota bacterium
GTTTGCAGCAGCTTCAGAAGAATGCTCCTCAACTCGAGGCTCGACTGTCGGAGATGCGCAAGTTCGTGCCGGAGCGTAACGACGTGCCGAACTTCATCTTCCAGGTGCAGCAGGCGGCGTCGCAGGCGGGCGTCCGGTTCGTTCAGGTCACCCCCGAGCTCCCCAAGCAGCCCCCCGAGGGAGCATCCCTCGCTGAGGTTCGCGCGGTGATCGGAGCGAGCGGCAGCTACTTTGCAGTCCAAGACTTCGTACGCCGGGTGTATGCACTCGACCGAGCGGCTCGCTTCGACAGCTTGACGGTGACCGTGAACGAGGACGAGAACGCGCCGGAGGGCGAGTTGACCATGGAGAGCACGGCGCGTGTGTTCTTCGAGCTCCCAGCCGCCGCACCGGCTGCAACGACCACCACGACGACCACCACGACGACGCCCGCGGCTTCACCCGCCCCGGCGACGCCGTAACCCACAACAACGTGGGAACCCGCACAGCGGCGGCGAACGGTCGCAGGAAAGCGAGCGGTTCGCGGACCGCGGTCATCGCTATCGGGGTGCTGTCGCTTGTGGCGGCCGTGTGGTTCTTCGCGCTCAAGGGTGAGAACCAACCAGAAGCCGGCCCCATGACCTCGGATGGGACCGTCGAAGCCGCGGTGGGAGCCGAGCTCTCCACCGAACCGGTCGCACCGAACAGGAGCGGCCCGGTCGAGACCTTCGAAGTGTTCGCTCCGAAGGACCCCTTTACGCCGCTGGTCCGTGTTGCGGCCGCCTCCGGACCAAACGGGGACACGACGAGATCTGGATCGACCGATGGACCCGGCACCTCCGGCGGCCTCGGCCGAACGGCGGCCGATAGTGATATCGGAGGCCATTCCGTGAAGCTCATCGATGCTTTCGTTCAGGGTGGCCGCAGTCGTGCCCGGGTCAACGTCGACGGCACCGTTCATACGCTCGGCGAGGGCGAGCGCTTCGCCGAGAACTTCGAGTTGGTCTCGGCGCAAGGTTCCTGCGCCACGATGCTCTTTGGCGACGACCAGTTCACGCTGTGTGAGGGCGAAGAGATCCTGAAGTAACAGCCCCCAACCGCTCGCAGTGCGAGGATAGGCGGATGGGACGGCTTCGTTATCTGACGGCGGGGGAATCTCACGGGCCGGCGCTCGTGGCGATCCTCGAGGGTCTGCCCGCGGGACTGCCGGTCTCCTCTACAGCGATCGAGAACGAGCTCGCCCGTCGGCGGCACGGATACGGGCGTGGCCCACGCATGAACGTTGAGCGGGACGAGCTCCAGATCCTGTCGGGCGTCCGGGCGGGCATGACACTGGGTAGCCCCGTTGCCCTCGCCATCCGAAACAGCGAGTGGGCCAAGTGGGCTCACGTCATGCCGGCGGAAGGGGAGGCGGGGGGACGATCCCTCACGCGTCCGCGTCCCGGTCACGCGGACCTCCCCGGCATGCTCAAGTACGACTTCCAGGACGCCCGCAACGTCTTGGAACGGGCCAGCGCCCGCGAGACGGCCGCCAGGGTGGCGATCGCCACACTAGCCAAGGCCCTGCTCCACCAGGCCGGGATCGCAGTCATCTCTCACGTCGTCCGCATAGGGCCGGTCGCCATCCCCGAGGACGCGGCGATCCCTGCCTCCGGTGACGGCGACGCCATCGATGCGTCGCCGGTCCGTTGTTTCGACGCCGGCGCGTCGGCGGCCATGGTGACCGAGATCGATTCAGCTGCCGCCGAAGGGGATTCTCTCGGGGGGGTGGTCGAGGTGATGGCTTTCGGTCTGCCGCCCGGCCTCGGGTCGCACGTTCACTGGGACCGAAAGCTCGACGGGCTGCTCGCCGGCGCCCTGATGGCAGTTCCCGCGATCAAGGGCGTCGAGCTCGGGGACGGGTTCGCGTCCGCGGCGCGGCGAGGTTCGGTGGCGCACGACGAGATCGAGCCCGATCTCGCCAGGGCCACGCTTCGAGCCGGGGGAACCGAAGGAGGGATGTCGATCGGTGGCCCTCTCAGGATCCGAGCTGCGATGAAGCCTCTGTCCACACTGAAGAAACGCCTTCGGACGGTCGATCTCGCGACGGGTGAACCCGCGGAGGCCTTCCAGGAACGAACCGATGTCTGTGCGGTGCCGGCTGCAGCGGTGGCATGTGAGGCCGTGGTTGCCCTCGTTCTCGCCGACGCGCTGATGGACACCTTCGGCGGGGACACGGTTGCAGACATGAAAGCCTCCCTAGAGCGCTACTCCGAACGGGTCAGACGAAGGGGCGCAGGGGGAGCGCACGAGTGATCGTCCTGGTCGGCTTCATGGGGGCCGGCAAGTCAACGATCGGCCGGCTCCTCGCCGAGCGACTGGGGCTCCCATTCGTCGACACCGACGCCTTGATCGAGTCGCAGCAGAAGGCGTCGATCCCGGAGCTGTTTGCCCGCGAGGGCGAACGGGGGTTCCGCCGCATCGAGTCGCGCGCCGTCACCCGAGTGCTGGAGGGACCTGAGGCCGTGGTGGCGCTGGGGGGCGGCGCGGTCACGGATCCGGCCACGTGCAGCGCGCTCGAATGGGCGAAGGTCGTATTCCTAGACGTTTCCTTCGGTGAGGCGCTAAGCAGGCTTCAGCGCCACGGGGTCGATCGGCCGATGCTCACGCTGCACGATCCGAAAGCCTTGTTCGACGACCGAGCCGGTGTCTACGGGCGTATCGCCGACATCACCCTGGCTTGCGATGGGCGCCGCCCGGATGACATCGCCGGTGACATCGCAACCGCGCTCGGGTCGTCCCCTCGACCGCCGGACGGTATCGACCGGGTGCCGGTCCATACCGTTCCGCCCTACGAGGTGCTCGTGGGCTGCGGCATCACGTCTCGGATCACCGAGCTCTGCCCCGCGTTCCCTGATGCCGAGACCGTGATCGTCGCGCATCAACCTCCTCTCCGAACGGTCGCCGAGTCGATAGCGCACGCGTTCGAGGCCCGTGGGTTAAGGACTCACGCCATCGAGCTAGCCGACGGGGAATCCGCAAAATCTCTTGGTGGGGCAGAGGTCTTGTTCGAGCGACTCGCCGATGCGAAGGTTCACCGTCACGATGTCTTGTTCGCCGTCGGCGGCGGCGCCGCGACGGACGTGGTGGGATTCGTCGCGTCCACGTACAACCGCGGGATGTCGGTCGTCCACATCCCGACCAGCCTTCTCGCTCAGGTCGACGCCGCAGTGGGCGGCAAGACGGCGGTCAATCTGGGCCATGGCAAGAACCTGGTCGGCACCTTCCATCAACCCGCCGGGGTCATCTGCGATGTCGAGCTCTTGAGGTCGCTGCCCGACGCGGAGTTCGCGAGCGGACTGGCGGAGGTCGTGAAGTATGGATTGATCGCCGAGCCCTCTTTGCTGGACTTCATCGCCGGACAAGCGGAGCGTCTTCGAGACCGCGATGGCGGTCTGCTCGGCTCCCTTGTCGCCCGCTCGGTGGCCATCAAGGCCGGGATCGTCGGGCGCGACGAGAAGGAGGCTGGGGAGCGCGTCTTCCTCAACTACGGGCACACATTCGCTCACGCCATCGAGCACGTGGCGGGCTACGGCGCGATCCGCCATGGAGAAGCGGTTGCGCTCGGTATGATGGCGGCCGCCTATACGGCTGAGGAACTGGGTCGACTCGAGCCATCTGAGGTCGAGACGCACAGGAAGACCCTCGACTCCGCCGGTCTTCCAACCGCAGCGCGCTTCGATCTGGCTGCTCTGGAGGACGCCTGGACTCATGACAAGAAGTACCACCAAGGCGTCCGCTTCGTGTTGTTGGCCGGGATAGGCCGGCC
>JACCXF010000283.1 GCA_013697295.1 Actinomycetota bacterium
ACCGCAACGGGAGAGGCGGCCGCTAGGCGCGCGGCGAGGTCGTCGACCGTCTGTTCCAGTCGCTCGGGATCGACCGCCACCTCAGCGATGCCGAGCCGTTCCGCCTCGGCGCCGTCGACGCGCTCGGCGAGCCAGATCATCTTCTTGGCGCGCCCCGGGCCCACCAGGGAGGTGAGCCCGCGGGTCCCCCCGAGGTCCGGGATGAGCGCGAACTTCCCTTCGAGCAACCCCAGCTGAGCGTCGCGCGCAACTACGCGGACATCGCAAGCAAGCGCGAGTTGCATCCCGGCTCCCAGCGCGTGCACTCGAACGGAGGCGATCGTCGGGACGACAAGATCCGCCAGGGCCCTGAAGGGGGCTTGAGCTCTACGGATCATCTCGGAGGGGTTCTCTTGCACCTCGCCAAAGGTGGTCGTGTCGATGCCACTCGAGAATGACCTGCCCTCGCCGGCCACGACCACGACGCGGACATCCGGATCATCTGCGATGGATCCGATCGCGCTCGTCAGACCGTCGAAGACGTCCCAGTTCATCGCATTGAGAACGTCGGAACGTTGCAGCGTCAGGTCGGCACGGCCGTCGGCGATGCTGAGATCGACGCTCACGCAGCCAGGTGTCCGACTAGGGAAGCGCGTCGAACAAACGGTTGAGGGCCGCAGCCACCGCGTTGCCGGAAGGACTTTCGCTCATGCCGGCGAGCGAGTCCGTCCATCTTTCCTCTTGTGTTGGCAGTGAGTTGCTTGCCGGATTGTCGCGCCTGCGGATAACCGAGAACACCGCCTTACACTTCGCCGTGAGAAGTGAGAGTCTCGGGACACAGCCGATCGACGAGGAGGCCCAACATGCCCGACTCCGAAGGCAACTGGGACCAGGTGAGCGAGCAGTTCAGAGCGCTGGGGGAGAACCTCAAGAAGCATTTCAAGGACGTCAGCTCCGGAGCGGACCAGGCGACTAAGAAGGAGGTCAAGGAGGCCGTCGACGAGTTGACCGCAGCGGCGAATCGCGTGGCCACCGCAACGGGCAATGCCCTGAGGGACCCCGACGTGCGGGCGGACGCACGAACGGCGGCGGAGGCGCTGATCAAAGCCACCGGCGAGGCGTTCACCGACCTCGGCAACGACCTCCGGAAGAGAGCGGGGCGAAGAGGCGATCCCTGAGGCGTTCAACAGCGCGGATCTCATTCGGGCGTGACGTAGGCCGCGGTCAGCCCTCCGTCGACGAGGAAAGTGGAGCCGTTGACGTACGAGGATTCGTCGCTTGCGAGGAACAGCGCCCCGTACGCGATCTCCTTCGCTTGCGCGAAGCGCCCCATAGGAAGGTGCACCGTCCTCCGTTCAAGGGCTCCGGGGGAATCGTCGAACAGGCGCATAAGGAGGGGGGTCTCGACCGGGCCGGGACAGAGAGCGTTCACGCGGACCCCGCGACGTGCAAACTCGACCGCCAGCTCGCGCGTCATCGACAGAACCGCGCCCTTCGATGCCGTATAGGAGACTTGCGACGTTGCAGCTCCCATCAGCGCGACGAACGAAGCGACGTTGATGACGGATCCTCCGCCCCGATCG
Source organism: Actinomycetota bacterium (assembly GCA_013697295.1). Classification (GTDB taxonomy): domain Bacteria; phylum Actinomycetota; class CADDZG01; order CADDZG01; family WHSQ01; genus JACCXF01. The sequence goes on from JACCXF010000283.1 coordinate 1,563, forward strand.
AGCAGATGTGGGATCCCGTACTTGCAAGACAAGAAGACACCGGTGGTGTTCACGTCCTGGACCCGCTGCCACGCCTCCACCTCGGTGTCCAGGATCGACGCATCGTCGGCGGGCATGATCCCGGCATTGTTGTAGAGGACGTCGACGCCCCCGAATCGTTCCGTCGCCGCTCGATACATGCCCTCGACACTGTTCGCATCCGATACGTCGACTTCGACGAACATCCCGTCCGTGCAGTCCGAAGCCGTCTTCTCGCCGGCTTCTGCGTCCACGTCACCGATGCAGATCTTGGCGCCCTCGCTCGAGAACAACAGTGCTGCTTCGCGACCCATGCCCCCCGCGGCACCGGTGATGACGCAAACCTTTCCATCGAGTCGTCCCATGGCACTTACTCCTCCGTTGAGATGAATACGTTCTTGATGTCCGAATATCCGGCCAACGCGTGCATCCCAAGTTCGCGGCCGAAGCCGGACTGCTTCATGCCTCCGAACGGCGTCGAGGGGCGGACCGAGGTGTTCGAGTTGATCGAGAGAACCCCCGAGTTCACGCCTCGGGCGACCCGGAGTGCTCGTCCCACATCGCGTGTCCAGATTGAGCCCGACAACCCGTAAGGGGTGTCGTTCGCGATGCGTATCGCTTCATCTTCGTCATCGAACGGGATCAGACACGCAACCGGGCCAAAGATCTCCTCGCGCGCCTGCTTGGATCCGTTGCTTATCGGACCAAGGATCGTGGGGGGATACCAATAGCCCGCTCCTTCCGGGACATCGCCGGCGAACATGACGTCCATGTCAACGTAGGACGCAACATTGTCTCTCTGGTCGGCCGAGACCAGCGGTCCCATCTCAGTCGCATTGTCCTCCGGATCACCTACCTTCATCTTGGCCGTGGCCTCGACGAATAGGGAGGCGAAGCGATCGAAAGCCTTTCGTTGAACGAGGATGCGGCTCCGCGCACAGCAGTCCTGCCCCGCGTTCCCGAACACGGCGGGACCGGCGGAGGTCGCGGCGGAGTCGAGATCCGCGTCCGCGAAGACGATGTTGGCCGACTTGCCGCCCAGCTCGAGCGTCACTCTCTTGATGGTGTCGGCGGCGCCCTTCATGATCCCGGCCCCGACCTGCGTCGAGCCGGTGAACGCCACCTTGGCAACATCGGGATGTTCCACGAGCCGCTGGCCCACCAGGCTGCCGGACCCGGTCACCACGTTGACCACACCTTCGGGCACGCCGGCCTCGAGGACGAGCTCGCCCAGCCGCAGGGAAGTGAGGGGAGTGATCTCGGCAGGCTTGAGCACGCAGGTGTTTCCGCAAGCGAGCGCCGGCGCCAGCTTCCACGAGGCGATATTCAGGGGGAAGTTCCATGGGGTGATCGATCCGACCACACCGAGGGGTTCGTGGAACGTGATGTCTACGCCGCCTTCTACCGGGATGTTTTCTCCCAGGTGCTTGTCTATCGCCCCGGCGTAGTAGTAGAAGACCTCAGCCACCATGCCGACCTCGCCGCGTGAATCGGAGATCGGTTTGCCGACGTTCTGCGTCTCGAGCCGCGCCAGCTCCTCGCCGTGCTCCTCCACGAGCCCGGCGACTCGTCGCAGTAGGCGAGCACGATCGGCGGGAGTGACCTTCCTCCACGAGTCGAATGCCTTGGAGGCCCGGCTAACCGCTGCATCCAGATCCTCGACGCTCGCTTCGTGGACTTGCGTCAGTTCCTCTTCGGTCGCGGGATTGATGATTCCTTTCATCAGCTCTCTCCATTCCGGGCGGCGGCGACGAGCGCCTCGAACAGAGCTCTATCTTCTCCCTCCTCGGGATGCCCCAGCACTCCGATCGTGAAGGGGCCGGAGGGGTCCTCGATGCCTTCGACGATACCGTCAGGAGCCCACGCAACGGGCTCTAGTCCCGTTCCTAGACGACCGGGGGCTTGATGATGATGAGAGGCGATCGTCGCGTTGGTTCCGACGATGCTCGCGAGCTTGCTCTTGGGTGAGACCGCAACCACGTGGGTGGCGAACCGGCCCGGCGCGGCTTTGTGTTCGGCGCCGTCGGTGACGTCATCGAGGTGCGGGATCAGGTCACCCCCGCGCACGACGTTGAGGAGCTGCATGCCGCGGCACACCGCCAGCACCGGCAGATGACGAGTCATGGCGCCCTCCAGCAGCAAGGTCTCGCCGGCATCTCGATCCGGTCGGAACTGCGTCATGTTTTCGTCTGCTTCTGCGCCATAGAGCGAGGGCTGGAGGTCGGCGCCCCCCCCGAAGACGATCGCATCGAGAGCATCGAGGGTCTCATCGACCCCTTCGACGCTTGGGGGTACGAGCAGAGGTCTGCCTCCGGCAGCCTCGACCGCGCGTATGTAGGTCAGGGGAGCCAGAGCCGCGGGAACGTCCCACACGCCGAACCGAGCCTGCTCGACATAGCAGGTGATCCCGACGACCGGCCGCTTCACCCCAGCGTCAGATCCGCTCGAAGTTCCGCTGCAGTTCCCAGTCGGTGATCGTCTGATTGGACCGAGCCCACTCCTGTTTTGCGGTGTTAACGAGATGATAGTGAACCTCTTCACCGAACGCTTCCGGCGCTACTTTCGAGTTCTCGAGCTCGGTCATGGCTTCGACGATGTTCCAAGGCACGCGGGCGACATCCTCCGCCTCGTATGCGTTGCCCTCGTAGGGGTCGGGTGGCTCGATCTCGTTCTGGATCCCGTGTAGCCCCGCCGCGATAGTTGCAGCGAAGGCGAGGTAGGGGTTCGCATCAGCCCCAGGGATGCGCGATTCGACGCGGAAGGACTTGCCGTGACCCACCAACCGGTAGCCGCAGGTCCGGTTGTCGGTCCCCCATGCAAGTGCGGTGGGGGCCCAGGACTCCGGCTGATAGCGCTTGTATGAGTTCACGTACGGCGCGTACATCCACGCCAGCTCTCTCCCGGTTGCGATCCATCCTCCGAGGAAATGCCGGAAGGTCTTCGACATGTTGCCCGGCGCGTCTCCATCCCACATCAGCGTGTCCTTGCCCTCGCTATCCCAGATGCTCGCGTGCAGGTGGAAGGAGGAGCCGGCTTCCTCCATCGAGTGCTTGGCCATGAACGTGACCGCGCGCCCGTTCAGATCCGCGATCTCCTTGACCCCGTTCTTGTAGATCGTGTGTCTGTCGGCCATCTCCAGCACATCCGCGAAGCGAAGGTTGATCTCCTGTTGTCCGCGGCCGAATTCACCCTTCGAGAACTCGACGGGCACTGCTGCTCCATCCATGCCATTGCGGATCTGCCGGATCAGGTATTCATCGCGGGTCGTCTGAAGTATGTGGTAGTCCTCGATGTGGGCGCTGTGCGGCACCAGGTTCTTGTATCCTTTGTTCCCGGCCTCCTCGAACGAATCCTTGAAGAGGAAAAACTCGAGCTCGGACCCGCACATGAAGGCATACCCGGCATCCTTCGCGCGCTCGATCTGGCGTTTGAGGATCTGTCGGGGGGACACATCGACGACATCTCCCTCCTCGGTGAAGACATCGCAGATCACGAGCGCGGTCTTCTCGAGCCAGGGGATCACGCGCAGAGTCGACATGTCCGGGACGCAGTGGAAGTCTCCGTAACCCAGGTCCCAGTTGGCGTACCTGTATCCGGGCAAGGGCTCCATGTCGACATCGACCGTCAAGAGATAGTTGCAGCCGTGCATGCCTTCGTCGCCTGTCATCTCCTCCATGAAGAAATGACCGGTGACTCGCTTGCCCATGAAACGTCCCTGAAGGTCGACGAAGACAACGAGGACCGTGTCGATCTCGTTCCCATCGACCATCGTTCCGAGCTGTTTCAGCTCGAGGTTTCCGGCCACCCGCTAACCCCCGCTCTCGTCCGTTCGCTTCACCCTAGCTAGAACTAGGCGAGGTGGGGGCTCGAGTACCGGGAGCCGATGCGCTTCCGGCCGAGTGTGCCCCCTTGCCGTGCTGCGCGCGCATGTTGACCGCGAACTCTTCCTCGGGGGAGAAGACAAGTCGATTACGACCGCCGAGTGCGAAGTAGAGCAAGCCTGCCGCGAACCACAGCAGGGCTCCCACGACACCGGGTCGGTAACCCTTGTCGAGGAACAGCGAGACGAGCGAGATCAGGGCGATAACCGCCGCAACGATCGCCCCCGCTACCCCAACGGGGCTTCGATACGGTCGCTCGATGTTGGGGAGATCTCTTCTCAGCAACACGAATGAGACCATCTGCATGAAGTAGGAGATGACCGCTCCAAAGACCGCCATCGTCAGTAGCGCGGCCCCAACGGGGGTCTGCTCGCCGCTGGCATCAGTGCCGAACTCGTACAGGATCCAGGCGGCTGTGAAGCCGATCACTCCACCTACGATCAATGCGATGTGAGGCGTCTGACGCGTGCGGAGTGTCGGCGACAACCAGTGTGGGAAGTAGCCGGCACGTGACAGCGAGTAGATGTTGCGGCCGTATGCGTAGATGATCGTGTGGAAGCTCGCGACCAGACCTGCAACCGCGACGAGCGCGAGCAACGAGGCGCCGATTCCATCCCCGAAGATCGTTTGGAAGCCCAGGAACAGGGGTTCGAGCGATTCACCGACCTCAGCCGCGCCCGGCTCGATTCCGGAGTTCAGGAACAGCGTGAGGAACGCAGCGATCCCAAGCGTCAGCAAGCCCAGCATGATGCCCTTCGGCATATCCCGTTTGGGGTCGTGGGACTCTTCGGCCGCCAGCGGGAGCTCTTCGATCGCCAGGTAGAACCAGATCGCGAATGGAAGGGCCGCGAAGATCCCTCCGATCCCCTTCGGGAACCATTTCGAGTTGCCGCCTTCCGGCGCGATGTTCAGCGCCAGATCGAGGTCGAAATGGGGTATCGCGCCGATCCAGAAGACGAGAAGGATCGCGAGAGCGATGAAGGTGATGGCGACGGTGAAGCGAAAACTGGCTTCGGCCCCGATGATGTTCAGACCGATGAAGATCGCGTAGAAGATCAGCCACCACAACGGCTGAGGGATCGTCCAGCTGAAGAGGTCGTTGAGGATCGATCCCATGTAGCCACCGATGCCAACGACGATCACCGCCGGCGTGAGGATGTACTCCATGTTCTCGCCGAGGCCGGTGATGAACCCGCCCCACGGTCCCATCGCAGAACGGCCGAACGAGTAGGCGCCCCCGGTGTGGGGGAGGGCCGGAGACATCTCGGCTATCGAGTAGCAGAGACCGATGTACATGATCGTGATGACGATCGTCGCAACTAGGAGTCCGCCGAAGCCCCCGGAAGTGAGTCCGAAGTTCCATCCGAAGAAGTCCCCGGAGATCACGGCACCGACGCCCAGTGCCCACAGAGAGAGAACGCTGGCGACGCGCTTCAGTTGCCGTTTCTGGAAGTAGTCGTCGCCGGCCTTGCGATAGGTGACGCCGCTACTGTGTTCGAGAACTTCGAACTTCTCGTTGCGCTTGCTCACCCGAACCTCCCCCGTAGACTTGCGCTCGCCGGGTGCCCGGTTGCGACGAGCCTCAATGAAACCCCACCGCTGCACTGATCTGACAGAAGGCTCTTCGTTCAGCCAGTTCCTGTCAAGCGGTGAAACAGGGCTCATTCCTTCCAGGGGTTCGTCTAGTCTGCGTCGATGGACGTTGATGAGGCTTTTGCCCTTCTAGGAGGCGCAGAGTTCCTGGACGTGCGGAGGGACCACGAGTACGCCGCGGGACACGTCGCCGGGGCGGCCCACATCAGCCTTCAGGAGATTCCCCTCCGCTACAAAGAGCTACCCGGCGACCGCCCCGTGATCGTCACCTGCCAGGTCGGGCAGCGCAGCGGGCTGGCGACCGAGTTCCTCCGCGTGCGCGGGATCGATGCCCACAACCTCGAGGGCGGACTCGAGCTGTGGGTGAGTCAGGGCTTTCCACTCGTGACCGGCGACGAGGAGCCCGGCGTCGTCATCGACGGTCGGTACGAAGACCTCGAAGTGGGATCCGACCCGGAGGGCCGCCCAGGCTCAGGTTGAACTCGGGGGCTGTTGTGAACTCGGTGGCTGCTGGTCCTGCGCCGTGGGTGGCTGGTTCCCCGCCGTAAGCGGCGTCTGGCTCTGCGGCACCTGGGCGCCACCCTCGACGCCGACGAGCCGGTAATACAACAACGTCCAGGTCAGGGCGATGAACGGAGCCGTGAGGGTCCCGCTTATCACGTCCGAGAAGAACCTCGTGACGCCATCGGGAAGGGGGGAGAGGAGCAAACTCAGGACCCAGCCGAAGGCGATAAGGAGCAAGAAGGTCAAGACGATGATCCCGAAGACCGAGAAGCCGTGCCCGCGCACGAGCTGCTGACTGCGCCCGAACGAGTCGAAGACGCCTTTGTTCTCGAGAACGATCACCGGGATGATGACCGCCCACAGAGTCAGAAGGATCAGGCCTGGCACGATCAGAAGCACCAGGCCGATCGCGATACCGAGACCCGCCAGAAGACCCGCCCCGATGATGGCCCCCAGCTTCGGGGTCACGCGGCGATAGGTGTCACCGATAGATAGATCGGCGCGCCCGTCACGGATATCGGCCACGGCCTCGGTTAACGCACCCTGCACCAGGTAGAGACCAACGATCGATATGACGATGGCGAGCAGTACACCGATGAGGCCCAGGGTAGAGGCGAGGAGAGCGGATACGAGTCCCACGACTACATAGGCGATGAAGGCGATGGGGAGCAGGTGCTTCCAGTGTTTCGTGTAGGCGTCCCAGGCATCGCTGAGAACTCCGGTGGTCGGGTTCATGATCGCCTCCGTTGTTGAATGGATGCATCTCGATGTGGCCGAATCCTACAGAACGTTGGACCCCCTTCCCGGTTACGCCCGAAATGTCCCCCGACTCACGGGTCTTCATTGGTCGTGGGGGTGGGCACGCCCGCCCGAACCGCCTCGAGCTGTGCGGCGACCGCGACCCCGAACAGAAGCGACCAGGAAGACAACAACGACCACAGGAGCATGCCGATCATCGCCAGCGGTCCGTATGTTCTTCCGAACTCGCGACTCTCATCGAGGTAGAGCGCGAGCAGCGCGGTCAAGAGGACCCATAGCAGCACAGCGATGCTCGATCCAACCAGTAGCCACGAGGCCTTCGGCTGAGGTCTGCGGGGCGCATACCGAAACAGCATCGCCATCGCCCCAACGATGAACGCTACGGCGAGTGGCCAGCGTGCCACCTCCCATATCGTCAGAGCCGTGTCACTCCACCCCGAATCGCTTCCCGTTGTCTCGCGTATGGCGGAGCCCGCCAGGAAAGTCACGAATGAGAGCAAGAGAAGGATCCCGGCCGTGCATGCAAGAAGTAGGGCGACGCCGTACTTGCGGAGAGGAGAGCGATCCGTCTCGGTCCCATAGATGCGATTGACGCCTCGTTCGAGTTGACCCATCGCAACGGTGGCAGAGAAGAGTGCGGCGATGATGCCGGTTGTCACCGCGGTGCCGGCGCCGGAGGCGGCTTCCGATCCTTGTTGGAACGCTTGGGTCAGCGTTTGACTCGCCGGTCCGGGAGCGAGTGAGAGAAGTGCTTCTTTGAGAACGGCCTGCAGATCATCTTGGTCCAACTCCGTCGTTATCCCAACAGCGGCTATCAGAGCGGGAAGAGCCGTGAGCGCGATCTGGAACGCCAGCGCGCGGGCGTGGCTGAAACCATCGGCTGCCCGCAACCGAGCGAATGCATCACGGAGAAGGGTTCCCCATCCCGTCGAGCGCAGCGTCTGGAGCGCGTCATCTCCTTCGAGATCCCTCGTTGAAGGGATGTGAGTGGCCGTGCTCATGCGGGCACCCTACGCATCTGGTTCCCGCCCTACCGAGTAAAGAAGGTGGCGATAGTTCTTGTATCGGACCTCGCGCTCGATCGACATCCCTATCTTGCTCGCGACCCCTTTGGAGGGAATGTTCACCGGCCGGATCATGGACACAAGCTTGGGCACTCCAAGGTTTCTGAAAGCGTGGCCCTTGCAGGCGAGGGCTGCTTCACTTGCGATTCCCTGACGCCAGCAGGAGCGCTTGACGTGCCACCCCAACTCAACCATCCAAACTCCTTCGACGAAGCGCTTGGCCGGCCCGCAGTCGCCCAGAAACTCTCCGGTGATCAGCTCTTCGATGACCCAGAGGCCGAAGCCATCTTCTTCGTAGCGCCGACGATTGTCCTCGATCCAACTCGAGCACATCTCGCGAGTGAACGGGTTCGGGTAGTACTTCATCGTTTCGGCGTCGCCCAGCATCGATTCGAGGTCGTCGAGGTCTCCGACCCTGAAGGGGCGGAGACCAAGCCGCTCGGTTCGAAGGAGGAGTTCCTGTTGGCTCATCGCCGAAGGAGCGTAATCGGTGACGGAACGCCAGAAGGTGCCGCGTGAGCGACACCTTCTGGCTGCACTTTGAGATTACCTAATGACGATCAGCGGCTGATCTCGCCCTCCGGCTCGATCTGCTCCTTGCGGATCTCCTCCGACACCTGAGCCTCCTCGGTGACCGTGTCCTTGCTGAGCTTCACTCGCTCCTTGGGGACAACCTGCTTCTGCACGACCGGCTGCTCCTCGCGGAGGACAACCTCGTGCTCCTCTTCGGAGATGGCCGGGCCGTCCGTCGCCTGGCCCACGTTCGCCTCGGTGATGGGCTCGCGCTCCAGGCCAACCACTTCCTTCTGAACCGGAACGGTCTGCTGCACGTTCTCCGTCACCACGTACTTCTTGAGCCGTGCGCGTCCGCGCTCCTGTTGGGTCGTCCCGACCTTCAGCTCTTCCTCGGAGCGGGTCATGGCGTCATCCGTGTTGGGGCCGGACGTGTCCTGACCGACGGAGTCTTGACCCTCAGGCAGGCCTGTACCCGACTCGCTCTGGGAGTAGTCGAGGCCGTAGTAGCTGTACAGCTGCGCCTCTTCGCCCTCGGACAGGTCGCCGGTCGGCTCCATGTTCGGAGCGCCTTTGATCTGCTCGATCGCGTAGGGCACTACAAGCTCGTTCTCGTTCATGTTCGCCTCCGCCAATGGAACGAAGGTGGCGCGTGTTCCGAACGATCCCGTATTTACCAAAACCCACTCTGGCTGATCGGTGTCACGGTCGAGATAGATCTCTTCGACGGTCCCGACCTTCTCTTTCTCTGCGCTGAGAACTTTGCTGCCCTGCGCATCGAGAATCTGCTCGCGCTGAATCATCGAGTCTCCCTTCCTTCGGCGATGTGCCGGCGCGACCCCCTCATGAGCCTCGCCCCTGTGATGAAGGTAGAGAGATACCCGCCACACGCACCGAATAGCGGGCAGGTGTCGCCCATACCTATGCAAAACGCGCGAGGGTTCCGTTAGACGCCGAGTCTCGTGGGTAAATCCGCGCCATGGCATCCGTCGTAAGAATCGTTGCGCGGGCGTTTCTCATGTGGGTGCTCTATATGCGTCTCAGAGCCGACCGGAAGACCTCAAAGTCGAGGAGAGTGACTGCTCCGCGGCTGAGGGTGGGTCGAACGACGTCACTGGATCGAGGAGAGCGATGAGCAACCAAACTGCAGAACTGAAAACAGATCAGCCGACCGACCAGGGGGTCACTTCCCAGACCGCATCGTCGTCGGGCCCCGACACCCCGCTGGAGCTTGAACCGAGCGACTGGAAGCAAGCGCTGAAGAGAACGCTGAAGGAGATAAAGGCCGATCGAGTGACGCTCATCGCAGCCGGCATGGCCTACTATTTCTTCCTCGCCATCTTCCCAGCCTTCATAGCGCTCATCGGCATCCTGGGGCTGGCAAGCATCGATACCTCCTAGCTGCAGAGATCCATCGCTTCCGCTCTCCCCGGGGGAAGCGGCGACTTCATCCTCGACGCTCTGAAGCGGGCGGATTCGACCACCCAGACGGCATCGGTCATCGCGGCGATCACGGGTTCGGCTATCGCATTGTGGAGCGCCTCGTCCGGGATGGTGGCTCTGCAGTCGGGGCTCAATGTGGCCTATGACGTCCCGGTGGACAGGAAGTTCGTCGGAAAAAGGGCCGTAGCGCTGGTGCTGATCATCGCAACCGGGGTACTCGGCGGGGTGCCGTCCCCAATCTTCACCTTCGGCGAATCCACGATTTTCGTGATCCTCGGCTGGGCTCTGACCGTCGTGGCCGTGATCGTCCTTTTTTCGATCTACTACTACCTGGCCCCCAAGCGCGAAAAGCCGGCATGGCAATGGGTCAGTGTGGGCGGAGTCCTGGGCGGAGTCCTGTGGATCGTTGCATCGCTCGCCTTCGGTTGGTACGCGAACAGCAGCTTCGCCAATTACAACGAGACCTATGGCCCCA
>JACCXF010000333.1 GCA_013697295.1 Actinomycetota bacterium
ACCGATTAGGTCTGGACGACGTCGGCCCTTCGAAGGAAGCGACGCCCACCCCGGCCGAATAGGCGCCGCCTCACTGTGGCTCCCAGGACTCGGTCAGACCGACAAAGTTTCCCGCCGGGTCCTCGAAGTGCGCAAGCTTGGGACCACCGTCGGGAAGCTCCATCGGCGGATTGATGGTCTTGCCGCCGAGGCTCTCGATCTTGGCCAACGCGGCGTCGATATCGTCGACCTGGACGTAGAAGGTCAGGTGCCGGCCGCTACCCTCGGGAGGCGCCTGGCCGATGCCGCCGTTGATGCCGTCGCCGCCGTTGTCCACCATCCCGTAACCCATCGGGTTATCGGCGTTGATGTTCCATCCGAACGCATCGCCGTAGAAACCGATGAGCTTGGGTCCGTCGGGACCGATGGCCTCGAAATGAACGACTGGATTGGGCATGCCGACCTCCTCTTGTAGAGATCCTCAGTACTACTACATCCCAACGTGGTCTCATCATCGCAAGGAGATCGGGCTGCACAAAGGCAAGACACCCCCACCCCACCACCCGGCCGACACTCCCGCATGAACCCTCATAATGAAGACATGGGGCGGGTGGCGGTGTGGGTGATCGAGGTGGGGTCAGGGCTATACGCCCTGACAGCTTCTCTAGTGGTACTCGGGGGCTTCGTGATGTTCCTGATCGAGATTGCCAAGCATCTATCTACGGAACGATCGGGTCGTCGCAAGGTCCACATCCATGTCAACGAAGTGCATATCCACGTGCACACGACCACGGAAGATGGGCCGGTCCACATGTTGCCGCAGCATCTGGAACTGCCAGCAGGAGATGAAGTGCGAACGGATCCAGGCGAGGACTCTTAACGGACTAAGGAGCACCCGGCAGTCTGGAGCGAGCATTCGGGCTCTGATCCGGTCAGCTACTGACAGACGTCCGTGACAACTAGCCGTATCAGGCCGCCCGGCGCGTCGTTCTCTATGTCGGCCGAGCCCCCGACGCTCCACATGTCCTTCACCGGCAACCCCGGGACGGGCAAGACCACCGTGGCGGCCAACATGGGCAAGATCCTCTACAAACTCGGCTATGTGCGCAAGGGTCACCTTGTCAGCGTCACGCGCGACGACCTCGTGGGGCAATACGTAGGTCACACGGCTCCAAAAACTCGGGAAGTACTGAAGCGCGCGATGGGCGGCGTCTTGTTCATCGACGAGGCGTATCACATCTATCGAGTGGATAACGAACGCGATTACGGTCAAGAGACGGTCGAGATGCTGTTCAGGTAATGGAGAACGAGCGCGCCAACATCGTGGTGATCATGGCAGGCTACAAAGACCATATGGATCGTTTCTTCCAGGACGTGCCGGGTCTGAGTTCGCGCATCGCGCACCACATCGATTTCCCCGATTATTCGATCGAGGAGATCACGGAGATCGCTCGATTGATGGCCCAGCAGCAACGCTACCGGTTCTCCGAAGATGCCGAAAGAGCTTTCCAGGACTATATGAAGCTACGGATGGATCAGCCCCGCTTTGCGAACGGACGCAGCGCTCGCAACGCTCTCGACCGGGCGCGTATGCGACAAGCGATCCGCCTGTTCGAAGATGCCAAGGGTCGCGAGCTGACGAAGAAAGACCTCGTCACGATCGAAGCAGAAGACATCCTCAAGAGCCGCGTGTTCGAAGGCGGCTACTACCAGGCGAAGAATGCCGACTCGGCGGAAGAGAGCTAGTCCCACTTGAGCAGCAGCGACAGGATCGTGCTGGGGCGGATTGACACCGCCACCTTCGTGGGCTTCCAGTGGACGGGCGCAGAACCGGAATCTTTGAATGATCCGGAGGAGGCTGTCGCCCTCGGTGCCACCTGGGAGGGGGACGAGCTCGTGACCTACAACCTCCGCGAGCTCACTCATGCGCTGATCCATGAACCCGATGGCTATATGGAAGACCCTGACTAGCCCGCTCACCTCATCGCCAACGACTGCACTGACGAAGCCGTCACCCGTCCCGGTTGAGCGATTCGATCAGCCCGTCGACGACGTTCGTAAGGCCGAAACCCTTCGCCAGTGGATGCACAGATTCATGCGGCTCGCCCCGCGAGCGCGTCAGGTCCTCGTCCGGGAGGGGGAGGTCGGTTGCGATCGTCACGACCTGGACGGCTCGGCGGAGGTAGTCGAGGTCGGCGCGGACCTTCTGGATCACTACTCCCTGTCGCTTGGTGTCCTCTGCGGCCTCCAAGATGGATTCGATGCTCCCGTACTTCGTGACCAGGGAAGCGGCTATCTTCTCGCCGATGCCGCGCACGCCGGGGAGGCCATCGGACGCATCGCCCCGCAGCACCGCGTAATCGAGGTATGCGCGGCCGGGGATCCCGAACTTCTTTTCGATGAAGGCCTCGTCCACCCGATCGACGACGCTTACTCCCCGCTTGGGATACAGCACCCACACATCCGGGTCCCGCACGAGCTGGAACAGGTCCCGATCCCCCGACACGATCGCAACCGGGCCCGGGGCGCGCGCCGTCAAGGTGCCGATGACGTCCTCCGCTTCGTACTCCGGGTGGCCGATGACCTGGATCCCACAAAGCGCGAGCAACCCGTAGATGATCGCAACCTGTCTGGAGACCTCGGCGTCCGTCTGCTGCTGCAGGCTTCCCGGTTCCGTTCGATGTGTCTTGTACGTCTCGATAAGTTCCACGCGCCAGTCGGGTCGCCAGTTCTCGTCGGTCGCGCAGCAGATGCGATCTGGATCGTGGTCCTGGACGAGGCGGGCCATCATCCTCAGGAAACCGTGGGCGGCGTTGACCGGGGTCCCATCGGGGGCCTTTACGGTGTCGGGCGTCGAGAAGAACGCCCGGTAGATCAGGCTCGGCGCGTCGACCAGGAGCGTGAGCTCGTCCGTTACTCGAAGTCCAGCTTGACGCCGACCAGACGAACGGGCCGGTCGAGCTCGAAGCGACCGAGCGCGCGGGTTGCTGCATCGGTGATGTGCCCCGCCTCGGCCGACGATCCCTCCAGACGCACGCTACGACTTGTCGTGAAGAACGGCGCGAATCGCACCTTGACCGTGACTCCGACAACGAGGCGGTCGGCCGAACGGGCGTGTTCCGCAAGCTCTTGGGACATGCGCGAAATCTCTGCTCTGACAAGGGCGGAGTCCTCGACGTTCTCGTCGAAAGTGCGCTCCATGCTCCGCGACCTGGCGCGCCGGGGCGCCGAGTTGATGGGAGACGAGTCCTCTCCACGCGCCAGAGCTATGAGCCAGGGGCCCGTGCGCGGTCCGAACTCCAGAGCCAGCTTGTCCGGGTCAGCGTCGGCGAGCTCCCGCACCGTAGCGATGCCTAGCGACGCGAGCCTCCGCGCGGTCTTCTTCCCAACGCCCCACAACTCGCCGGTAGCCTTGTCCCCCATCACCTCGAACCATGCCGAAGCGGTCAGCAGGTAGATGCCTGCCGGCTTGGCGAAACCCGAAGCGGTCTTGGCCCGGAGCTTGTTGTCCCCGATGCCGATCGAGGCAGACAGGCCGGTGTCCTTCGATACAGCCTCCTGGATGGCGCGGGCCCCCGCCTCGGGGTCACCCGGAACCTGAAGGAATGCCTCGTCCCAGCCCCACACCTCGAGGGCGTCGGTGAAGCGCCGGAGGACTTGCATCACCCCCTCGGATGCGGCCTCATACGCCTCGCGGTCGACTGGGAGGAACACCGCCTCGGGACATCTGCGAAGCGCGGTCCGCAAGGGCATGCCCGAGTGAAGCCCGTAGCGGCGCGCTTCGTAGTTCGCGGTCGACAGCACGCCTCGCTTCGTGGGATCGCCACGTCCTCCGACGGCGACTGGCCGGCCGCGCAACCCGGGACGGCGAAGGATCTCCACGGCCGCCACGAACTCGTCAAGGTCGACATGCAAGAAGTAACCGGACACTATGAGGACACCATACGAAGGAACGGAGCCCGCCCCGACGCTCGAGATGGTGGTTCCGGCGTCCAGTGACGGAGCCAAAAGGGAGGCATGAAGGTGAACTTCGATGAAACGATCGAGCTAGTCGGCCAGGTGGTCGACGGCGTGGGGGTCCTCATCCTGCTCGTGGGTGCGGCTGCTGCGCTCGTGCCTTACGTGATCCTGCTGGTGTCCCGCAGGGCGGGGGCGGACGACTACAGGCAGACGAGGCGCCGGCTCGGGCGCGCGATCCTGCTGGGGCTGGAGTTTCTGGTCGCTGCCGACATCATCCGCACAGTCGTGATCTCGCCGACTCTGGGCTCCGTCGCGGCGTTGGGAGTGATCGTGCTCATCCGAACGTTCCTGAGCGCCGCCTTACAAGTCGAGATCGAGGGTCACTGGCCGTGGCAACAAAAGCCCACCCAGGCCGAGTCGGCCACCAAAGCCCCCGCCTAGATCACCGGCTGCCAGTCGGGGCTGACCTCGAACCTGTTGGGTGTGTTCGTGAGTCTTTGTAACTGGTCCCCGTTCGTACGCATGCGGAAGAGGTCGCTGTTCCCCTCGCCGCGCGAGCGGGTGAATACGAACGAGCGGCCGTTCGGCGAGTACTTGGCGTCGAACTCGTCCGCGCTGGTATTCGTGATCCGGTCCTTGCCGGAGCCGTCGGGATCCATCGTGAAGAGTTCGCAGTTCCCCTCGAAGCCACACCGGCTGTAGACGATCCTCGTTCCGGCCGGGTCCCACGAGGCCGATACGTCTGCGCGCCTTCGGTTGTGAGTGAGTTGTGTTTCGACAGTTCCGTTTGGGTGGATGGTGAAGACTTCGATGTCTCCCCGTCTCGGCGACCGTTCGAAGACGATCAGGTTGTCAACGCTCCATTGTGGGGCAATCTCGTCGGCGCGTCCGGTGTCGGTCACCCTGGCTTCATTCCCCGTAGTCAGGTTCCTCGTGAAGAGATCGCACTGGAAGCCACACTTCTGGTAGACGACCCGGTTGCCGTTCGGACCGAAGGCGACCTGGAACTCGTCCTTGTCCGTGTCGCTCACCCGGGTCGGGTTGCTCCCGTCTGCGTTGCGCATGAACAGATCGACCGTGCCGGCGTTGTTGGTGCGCGAGTAGATGAACCTGCTCCCGTCCGGATCCCAGCTCGCGCCGAAGGCACTCTTTGGTCCGGTGAGCCGCTGGACGTCGGATCCATCTGGCTCCATCGAGGCGATGAACGTCGGGCCCTCGAACGACCCGCGGCTGAAGATGATCCGGCCGTTGTCGCCGGGAAAGGTCGCGCTGGACGCGATGGGCGTCACCAAGACCACGGCGAAAGCGCCGATCGCCACAGAGAGAACCCTGGCCCTGCTATTCATCGTCCTTGACCTCCTGCATAGTCGGAGTACTAATCTTCGAACGCCGATGTAACGCCAACAACTTCAGTACCTGTGAAGAAATCAAGGGCTTTCGCTCAGCGCCGCAGGCGAGCCACCGCCCAGAAGCCAGCACCGAGAGCCCCTAAGGGCACGAGGGCCCGCGCAAGGGATGCCCTCCCTGGCCCGGCTTCGACCACCGGGGCATCCAGGCGGCGAGCGAGGCCCTCGCCCGCCCTCTTCATCAAGAGGTCGTGATTCCATTCGAACAGCCCGCGCAAAAGCGGTGCGCTCAGATTCATCCAGAGGAGCGTCGATCGAGTATCCCAGGTCATCTGTGAGTGAGTGAACCCATCCCCCGAATCCTGCAGATCGACCGTCCCCGTTCCCTCGAGCTGGCCTGCGTCTTCATGACCAGTCGTCGGGGCGCCTGCTTCGACGTCACGCGACCTTCTAGCACCACCCTGAAGGGCAGAAAGCTCTTGAAAACGAACTCGTAGGCCTCGGCTCCCGAAGAGCTCGCGTCACCTAGAAGCTTCACGTCCTCGAGACCCGGCCAGAAGAGCTGCCACCTGAGCGGGTCCCCGATGTATTCCCAGGCGGCCTCAGGCGGCGCAGAGATCTTCCACGCGCTGACGAAGGAGTAGGCGGCCACGAAACATGTGTATCGCCGTCTACGTCTGGACCATGTACTGGTCGTGCCGGGCAAAGAAGTCGGTCCATTCTTCATCGGTCATCTCGCGACCCGAGGAGATGATCTCCGCCAGCTCCTGGAAGTAGCGCTCGCGCGGCGGCGCGGGCGCGAACAGGATCAGCATCGAAGCCGCCGCGTCGCCTTCGTTGTGGAACCCGTGGACCCCGCCCTCAGGCACGTGAAGGAAGTCCCCGGGACCCGCGTCGACCCAATCCCGTCCGTCGTACAAGCGCACCGTCCCGTCGAGCACATAGAACGACTCGGAGAAGGTCCGGTGGAAATGGGTGCTCGCGCCGCCGGCCCCCCCGGTCATATCCCACCGAAAGAGACCGAAGCGGCCATCGGTCGATGAGCCTGAGGCCACGAATCTCGCCATGGTGGCGGAGCCGATCTGAAGAGAATCGACGTCACCGGTTGAGCGAAACACCGCGCTGGCCTCGCCGCTGCTCCCCATGTAAGACACGCTCATCCTTCCTCGTCGATCGGGACAGGCTGTAACCAAACTCAGGCAGCCGACTTTCGGGGTCAGCCCAGAGCTACGGACGATCCATGGTGACACGCCGGCGGGACAAGCGGATCGAGCTCCACCCCTCGAGCTCCGCTCGGCGCGGGGCAGAGGTCGGAGTGGGTATCGTGGTCGTTCAGGACTCGAGCTTGGGGGGTGGGACATGCGGCGGATCTTCGTGATCTTCATCGTGGTCGGGTTGCTCGTGGGTTCTCTATCGGTTGCAACCGCCGATCAAGGAACTCGGTTCAGGCCGGCCATCACCAGTACCGGTGGCGTCCTCGCAACCGAGTCGATCCAGGCCGCGCGCGTAGGACGGGACGTCCTGAACGAAGGTGGCAACGCGGTCGACGCCGCCGTTGCGACAGTGTTCGCGATGAGCGTCACTCGCCCTCAATCCTGTGGGATCGGCGGCGGGGGCTTCATGGTCTATCGCAGCGCGGGCGGCACCACGGCAGCGCTCGACTTCCGCGAGACCGCACCAGCGGCCATGACACCTACGTCACTCTCGGACGCCGGCATCAACCGCCAGTTCACCGGCCACAAGACCGTCGGCGTGCCTGGGACCGTCGCCGGGATGTTCGAAGCGCTGAATCGCTTCGGAACGATCTCGTGGGAGCGCGCGATCGAGTCGGCGGAGTCGCTGGCGCGCAACGGCATCATCGTCGACGAGGCGTTGTCTGCCTCGATGACCCAGAACCGAAACCGCATCAGGTTGTTCCCTGCAACCCGGGAGATCTATCTGGTGGGGGGCGAAAGCCCGTACCCGCCGGGGTCCGTGCTCGTCCAGGAGGACCAGGCCGATTCGCTCAGGCTCATCCTGGAACAGGGACCCAAGGCTTTCTACGAGGGCGAGATCGCAGAGCTCATCGCGGACGACATGGAAGAGAGCCGGCGCAACCCGGTCGCTCCCGGCGACGAGGGCCTGATGGTCCAGGAGGACCTCGCCGGCTACGAGGCGAAGTGGCGCACACCGCTGTCCGGCAAGTATCGGGGTCGACGCATCGTCGCTATGCCCCCGCCGACATCGGGTGGCATCGCATTGATAGAGATGTTGAACATCCTGGAGGGCTACGACGTTCGTTCGTGGGGCCATTCGAGCGCCGATCACTTCCATCACGTCGCGGAGGCGCAGAAGATCGCCTTCGCCGATCGCGGGCGATACGTGGCCGACCCCGACTACGAGAACGTTCCCACACACCAGCTGATCAGCAAGGCCTACGCCGACGAACGACGTCAGGAGATCGAGCGCTTCAGGGCCAAGACGTATGCTCCCGGCCAATTCAACACAGGGTCTCCGAGCGTGTCTGCGCGCAGCGAAGCCGACCACAAGGGATCGACGACGCACATCTCAGTGATAGATCGGCAAGGGAACGCAGTCGCCCTGACGTGCACGATCGAGCAGGAGTTCGGAAGCGCGGTGGTTGCCCCAGGAACCGGCTTCTTACTGAACAACGAGATGACCGACTTCGACCCCCCGGGAACCGCCAACGAGGCGGAACCCGGCAAACGGCCGCGCTCATCGATGAGCCCGACGATCGTCGTGCACCAGAAGAAGCCGATACTCGTCGCGGGAGCGGCCGGGGGGGTGCGGATCATCATGGGCGTGGTTCACGCCGTCCTCAACACGATCGACTTCAAGATGGACATCGCTCATGCCGTCGATGCGGAACGGATGGATGCCGTGCGGGGCCTCCCGATGGAGATCGAGGACGTCCGGGTATCCCCAGCAGACCAGGCCGAGCTGGAGCGGCGCGGACATCAGTTGTTGCGGCAGGGCGAGTACGCGATCCGTCCGCGCGTGCAGGCCGCGGGAACGAATCTCAAGACCGACCGGAACGAAGCCGTCTCCGATCCGCGCACCGTGTGGGGGTCGCTGGGGCAATAGTTCTCGCCGCCAACTGATCGGACTCTATGCCGAAGGCCGCCGCCGCGGGGAGCTGTTACGAGCTGCCCGCGCCCGATAGAACAGGACCACGACGAATGATCGCGAGGATGTGGCGCGGTTGGACGAGTTCGACGGACGCGGATGCTTACGTCGACTACCTCCAAGAAACCGGTATCAAGAGCTATCGTGCGACGCCGGGCAACCGGTCCGCCCTCATCCTTCGGCGCGCCGACGGAGATCGCACCGAGTTCGTGACCTTGTCGTACTGGGACGATCTCGAGTCGATCAAGGCCTTCGCAGGCGAGGACGTACATGAGGCGGTTTTCTACCCGGAGGACGACCGCTTCCTGATCGATCGCGAGACTACCGTGAACCATTACGAGATTGCGGCCGACGGCGGGGATACCGACGGAGCACCCGCCACCCCCGGTTGAGACTCGTGCAATTCACTCATCTCACTCAAACCGTCGTCCTCAGGCGCGTGACCTGACTTCACGTTCTAATGGATCCTCCTGATGGAGCGGCCCGCTGACAGCTTTTCCCTGGCTCTTTCGTTGCGCGCGTTCGATAATTCGGTGACGTCTTGTCGGCGGATGTCCCGACCGGCACTCCGTGCATCACTCAGGAAAGGGGACCTCCATGACGGACGGCGCCGTCTCGGGAGACAACCCGGTACTGGGTCACGTACCGGTATCGAATCAACCGAGCGAGGAGATACCCGTTGGGGTCGAGTTCACGGAGCCGCCGGACGAGGGAATCGACCCCAACTCCACCGGCGTCACGGACGAGGGGACCGAGGAAGTCCAAGGGTACGAACGGATAGAGGCCGCCGTCGCAGCCGACGAGGACCTGATCACGCCTCCGAGCGTTCAGCTCCCGGACATCGGCGAAGCTTCGTTCGGCCCTCCTCCCCCGATGGCCGAAGCCGTGCACGGTCCAGACGATCGCATCCAGATCACGACGACCAACGTTTACCCCTGGCGCGTACATTCGTCTCTGTTGATCACCGCCGCCGACGGGTCGCGATGGATCGGCACGGGTTGGTTCATCGGCCCCCACACCGCGATCACAGCAGGGCATTGCGTCTACATCAAGAACAGCGGGGTGCCGGGCCGTGACGGCTGGGTTCGGCGCATCGATGTGATGCCCGGACGCAACGCCGCATCGCTTCCGTATGGATCCGTCGCAAGCTCAAACTTTCGGTCGGTCACCGGTTGGACTTCGTGGGGTGATCAGAATTACGACTACGGCGCGATCATTCTTCCGTCCGACCTCGGTGCCTCGACCGGATGGTTCGGATTCTCTGTCCTAACCGACGCCGACCTGCTCGCCAGCACCCTCAACGTCGTCGGCTACCCAGGAGACAAACCGCCCGGCACCCTCTGGTACCACTGGAACAGAACAGCTTCAGTCAATACTCGAAAGGTGTATTACGACATCGACACCGTGGGCGGACAGAGTGGGAGCTCCGTCTACAGGATCGCAGGCGGGCAGAGATACGGAGTGGCGGTTCACGCATACGGAGGGGCGACCACGAACTCGGGCACGAGAGTCATCTCGGCGGTGGCCAACAACATGGTTGCCTGGAAGGTCTAAGCGCTGCGCGTCCTCGCACGTACCGTACCAACGGGTCGATGACTCACCTTCGGGAGAACGAGTTGTTGATCTGGTTCGCGTCGGCGGTTAGATGACTCTGTCCCGAAAGTGACCCGGTGACTCAATCCGGCCCGAAGGTCATATCGGGTGAGGTCAGGTCGGCCGCGGGAGGCGCCGTCCCGGATGCTCGCATCTTCATCGCCGACGGTCCGGTTCCGTTCTCCGACATCGCCATGCTCAGCGACTCGCAAGGCCGCTTTTCTTTATCCGTTCCCGCGGAAGGCGCCTACACCGTGGCGTGCGTCGCCGAGGGTTTTGCGCCGGTCAGCGCCAAGGTAGAAGTCCCCATGGAGAAGACTCTTCACATCGACCTGAAATCTCAGAGCTGATGGCGAGATCGTTAGGGGCGAAGGAGCAGACGATTCAGCAGACGGTCCCGAAGGGGCTTCGGTAGATACGGTTCTAGCGCCGTCCGCAGGCGTGCATCGGCCCCCACCAGGTAATGGATCCGTGGCCGCTTGGCCGTGAGCGCGTGCTCGACCCGCTCCGCCACCTTCTGCGGCTCGATGCCGCGCTCCTCGGTCTTGCGTGCGAACTCCATGGACCTCTTCATCGGTCCCTCGTAGCGATCGCGCGCCTCCGGGGGAACCCATCCCATGATCTCGTCGAAGTGCTCGTAACCCTTATCCCACAGAGGGGTCTTGATCGTTCCCGGCTCGACGATCGAGACCTTCACGCCGGAGGACAAGAGCTCGAGCCTGAGGGACTCGGCGATGGCCTCGATCGCGTACTTCGACGCGACATACGGTCCCAGGAATGGAAGCGATGGCGTTCGCCCGCCGACGGAACCCATGAACACGATGCGACCCCGGCCGCGGTGGATCGCCGGCATGAACGCCTGGGTTACGGCAAGTTGGCCGACTACATTTACTTCGAGCTGACGGCGGAGCTCGTCGACCGGCAGGAACTCGAGCGGACCCTGGATCGTGATCCCGGCGTTGTTGACTAGGCCCGACAGCGGTCGGCCCCCGAGAGCCTCACCGACCGTCCGGGCGGCCTCATCCACCGACTCCTGGTCGGCGACATCAAGCATCACCGTCTTCAGACGGTCGGATGCGTCACCCTCGAGTGCGCTCGCGTCCTCCTGCTTGCGAACCCCGGCCACGACGTCCCAGCCCCGGTCATCAAGATGCAGGGCGCAAGCTCGTCCGATGCCGGTGGAAGCGCCGGTGATCACCACGGTTCTGGGAGCCATCGGTCCATCATCCTTTATCTCGCTCGATGACCTAACCAAAGGGGCGCATCCGGACAATTGACCACTTACCTCACACCCCCTTGCGGGGACCCCGCCCCTGCTGCATGCTCGTGGGGGCGGCCACCTATAGGGAGGTGCCATGTTCAAACCGACTGCGGCCGTGGCGACACTGCCGGCGCAGGATTTCGATCGGGCCAAGGCGTTCTACGCCGATAAGCTCGGGCTGAAACCCACGGACGAGAGCGAACAGGAAGCCGTCTATGCCGTGGGTGACTCGACGTTCTCGGTGTTCCCCTCCTTCGGAGCCCCTTCAGGCGATCACACGCAGTTGGCTCTGAACGTGGACGACCTCGGAGCGGCGGTAAAGGCGCTCCGTGATAACGGAGTGGTGTTCGAAGAGTACGACTTGCCGGGGTTGAAGACCGTCGATGGCATCGCCGAACTCGACGACGAACGGGCCGCGTGGTTCAGGGATTCGGAGGGCAACATGATCGCTCTCGGAGAGCGCATGACGTCCTAGCCTGCTCCCACAACCCGATTCCATGGCGCGAACGCGTTCGTTGTCCCCCTCAGCGCGGGGGCGAGTTCGGGGTAGTGCCT
>JACCXF010000337.1 GCA_013697295.1 Actinomycetota bacterium
AGAGCCACCAGGACGGCTCCGGTTATCCCCCCCAGCAGCGAGATCCCGCCCTCCCAGATCCTGAACACGCCGAGGAGGTCGTCGCCGCCGTCGGTTACCTCGGAGAAGTGGCCGATGACGTAGCCGATGCGTGCCCCCGCGATGGCCCCCAACAGGGCCCAGAACAACGTGTTCCAGATGTCGTTCTCGTCGGGGCCGCCGAGCCGTCGCGCCCGCCTGACCATCAGCTGCGCGCCCGCGAGATACCCGAGAGCTATCCCGATCCCGTGGGGAGAGATCTCGAGAGGGCCCAGGTTCAGGGTCGAGACGATGTCCCAGGACAGTGGATCGAGGCCGAACTTGAACGCTGCCGCCAGCTCCACCGGGGCGATCAGACCTTCCGGTAGTCGGTGACCCATGCTCCGTCCTCGACGACGTAGTCGCCGAACAACAGAGCAGCCTCCTGGCGCATGATCTCGCCGATCTTGTTGAACACGATCCGCAGCTCCTCCTCGGCCCCACGATCCGTGCGGGCCTGGATCACGTGGCGCAACGTGCGGATGTTGGCCGTCCAGATGATCATCGTGGACATGCCCTCGGGAGCGAGCCTGCGCAGTGCGGAGGTGATCTCCTTCTTGGTGTGGAAGTTGACTCCCCCTTCGTCCAGTCCGAAATGCTCGGCCGCCGAGATCTGGAATTCCTCGAGCGTCTCGAGGATCGACACGATGTTCGTGCGCAGCGGCTCGAGTGACTCAGGGATACGGAAGGGCAGATCCTTTATGCGCACGAAGCGCAGGCTTTCCTGGGAGAAAGCCGAACCGGCGCGGTGCCGCACGAGCTCGTGAGTGAACACCCGGCTGACATCCCAGATGATGAACGAATAATTGGCGTGCTCCAGAACGGAGCCGTGACCGGAGCGCAAGATGTTGAGGAAGTAGTCCTTCTGGTCCCGCCGCACCTTGGTGACGTTCGGGTTGAGCCCCTCGGTCCATGACCGGTAGCAGGCGCGGCCCGCGGCCTCGACCAGGAGTTGCCCGTCGTTGACGCCCTCGTCCTGCTCCCGTCGCATCTGCAGCCAGGAGTCGCCGCCGACGGTCTTCAGGTAGCGCTCCAATGCATCGAGGTCAACCGAAGGGCGGGCGATAAGCTCGATCTGAGGCGTGGTTTCTTTCACGGATAGGCTCCAGCGTTGTCGGTTCGGTGCTCGCAGTATAGGTAGGGAGGCAACCACTCAGATGGAATCGATCAGAGCTCCACGTGGGACCTCTCTCACCTGCAAGGGGTGGCCCCAGGAGGCCGCCCTGCGCATGCTGATGAACAACCTGGACCCCGAGGTGGCGGAACGGCCGGAGGACCTCGTGGTCTACGGCGGATCCGGGCGGGCGGCCCGAAGCTGGGAGGCGTTCCACGCCATCGTCGGCGAGCTCGAGCGGCTCGAGGGGGACGAGACGCTCCTGATCCAGTCGGGCAAGCCGGTGGGCGTCTTCCGCACCCACCCCCGGGCGCCCCGGGTCCTGATCTCGAACGCGATGTTGGTGCCGCACTGGGCGAACTGGGATGAGTTCCACCGGCTCGAGACGATGGGGCTCACGATGTACGGACAGATGACCGCCGGGTCGTGGATCTACATCGGGACACAGGGGATCCTGCAGGGCACGTACGAAACGCTCGGCGAGCTGGCCGTTCGGCGTCTCGGCGGGTCGCTCGAGGGCCGGCTGGTGCTGACCGCGGGCCTCGGCGGCATGGGCGGGGCCCAGCCCCTAGCGGTGACGATGAACGAGGGCGTCGCATTGTGCGTCGAGGTCGACCCGGCTCGCATCGCTCGCCGGCTGGAAGGCCGCTATCTCGACCGCTCGACCGAGGACCTGGATGAGGCGTGCCGCTGGGCGGAGAGCGCCCGATCGGAGAGGCGGGCCGAAAGCATCGGCCTGCTCGGGAACGCCGCCGAGGTACTCCCTGCGCTTCTCGAACGCGGGCTGCAGCCCGACGTGGTGACCGATCAAACGTCGGCTCACGACATGCTTGAGGGCTACGTCCCTGCGGGTATGACGCTGGACGAAGCCGCGCTGCTTCGAACGGACGATCCCGGCTCGTATGTGAAGCGGTCCCTGGATTCGGTTGCGCGTCACGTCGAGGCGTGGCTCGGTTTCCAGAGCCGCGGCGCCGTGTGCTTCGAATACGGGAACAACATCCGCACGCAGGCGCTCGAGGCGGGCGTCCAGAGCGCGTTCGACATCCCCGGCTTCGTCGAGGAGTACATCCGGCCGTTGTTCTGCGAGGGCAAGGGACCGTTCCGCTGGGCCGCGCTATCGGGCGAGCCCTCCGACATCACCGCGACCGACCGCGCGATCCTCGACCTGTTCCCGGACGACGAACGGCTTCATCGGTGGATCACCATGGCGGCCGAGCGCGTCGCATGTCAAGGACTGCCGGCGCGTATCTGCTGGCTCGGTTACGGCGAGCGAGCGCGAGCGGGGTTGCGCTTCAACGAACTGGTCGCATCGGGAGAGGTGCAGGCACCGATCGTCATCGGTCGCGATCATCTCGACGCCGGGTCGGTCGCGTCTCCCTTCCGCGAGACCGAAGGGATGATCGATGGCTCCGATGCGATCGCCGATTGGCCCATCCTGAACGCCCTCCTCAACACCTCAGCGGGGGCCCACTGGGTCTCGGTGCATCACGGCGGCGGCGTGGGCATCGGCTATTCGATCCACGCGGGGATGGTCGTGGTCGCGGACGGAAGCGAGGACGCAGCGGAGCGCTTGGAGCGCGTGCTCGACACGGATCCGGGCTCAGGCGTCGTCCGCCACGTCGACGCCGGATATCGCCGGGCCATCGAGGTGGCCGGCGAACGCGACGTGCGCATACCGATGAAGCCACACCCGCGCGACTGACATCCGCGCGGTTCGCTTCTCGAAGCCGCCACGGTCAGCGGGACGCGCCGAGCCCGAGGAGCAGGAGCACCGCTGCGCCCACCGGCACCGCGCCCAACAACCACCCGGGAGGGCTCTGAGGCAGAAGCGCTCGCCACACGAGCAGCGGCAGACCCAGCGAGGCTGTCAAGAGGATCGCCAGGCCGCACAGGTACAGCGCCCGGGGATCGGAGTCGCGCGGCCCCCCGAAACCCTGTAGCTCGAACAACCCAGCGAGGACACAACCGGCGGCCGACAGCGCCCCGATGACGCCGAGGCTCATGACGATCGCGAACCGGCCCGCACGACTCCCTCTCGTTCCCACGATGTGACGATTATGTGCAGGGCGGCTAACGAGCCGAGGATGGATAGCCGTAGGGAGACGCCGTGCGCTCCGGGTGCCACACCGTTCTCCAGCCACCTTCCCGCACGGCGTCACTCGAGGCGATCCTCAGACCCAA
>JACCXF010000347.1 GCA_013697295.1 Actinomycetota bacterium
GAGCGGCCCATCGTCTGGGGTGACTCCACGTCCGTGCAACAGATCCTGTCGAACCTCGTCGAGAACGCCCTCAAGTACGCGGGCACGGATGCTCATGTCGCGGTCGCTGTGAGGGAGACTGAATCTGGGGCCACCATCGAGGTTGCCGATGATGGGCAAGGGATCAGCAAGGATCAGCTGCAGATGATCTTCGAACGTTTCAGACAGGCTGGCGGGAAGGATTCTCCTCCCGGAGGCGGCTTCGGACTCGGTCTCTTCATCGTGAAGAACCTCGTACACGCGCATCGAGGAGAGGTGAACGTCGTGAGCACGGAAGGCGAAGGGACGGTGTTCACCGTCCAGTTGCCCAAGCGTGCCTCCGATCGCTAGACGGGTCGCCGACTCGACGGTAGCGTTCTGTCGATGACCATCCGTGTCGAGGTCGAGGGGGGCGTGGCAACGGTCACCCTGGATCGTCCCGACGTCCTGAACGCTTTCAATGACGACCTGGGTATGGCGACTCTGGCGGCTGTGGGCGACGCGGCGACGGATGAGGGTGTCCGTTGCATCGTGCTGACGGGCGCCGGCCGTGCGTTCTCATCCGGCGAGGATCTCGGCGCGCTGGCAGGTTCCTACGAGAGGGGCGAGCCTCCTCCCCTCGGGAAGACCCTTACCGACCGCTACAACCCATTGATCCGCGCGATCCGATCCGCTCCGAAGCCCGTGATGGCGGCCATCAACGGGGTGGCCGCAGGGGCAGGAGCAAGCATCGCCCTGGCGTGCGACGTTCGCATCGCGTCAGAGCACGCCAAGCTCGTCTTGGCGTTCATCAAGGTGGGCCTCGTGCCCGATTCCGGCGCGCTCTGGTTCCTCACGAAAGCGGCCGGCAGCGCCACGGCCTGGCGCATGGCGTCGAGTGGCGACCCGGTCGGGGCCGAGGAAGCCCTAAGCCTTGGCCTGGTGGACCAGGTGGTTGCGGCGGACGAGTTCGAGTCCACGTGGCGGGCGGCTGCGACCTTGCTGGCAGCCGGGCCCACACGTGCGTATGCCCTAACGAAGTCTCTGGTCCAATCCGCGGCGCAGGTCTCCCTCGATCAACAGCTGGATCTCGAGGTCGCCGCTCAGACGGCCGCGGGGCTGAGCCAGGATCATCTCGAGGGGGTTGCGGCGTTCCTCGAGAAGCGAAAGCCGAACTTTCGAGGGAAGTAACGACCCCACGGATGGGCAACTCGCATTCCCTTTATCCTGTTCCTTCGGCCACATGGAGGTGAAGCCTTGAACACGGAAGAAGATTCCTTCCCGATCCTGGGGATCGACTACATCCAATTTTTCGTCGGCAACGCTAAGCAGGCGGCTCACTACTACAAGTGCTTCGGGTTCACTCCCATCGCCTGGATGGGCCTCGAGACGGGAAGTAGGGACAGCGTCTCTTACTGCGTGCAGCAGAACGAGGTCCGCTTCGTCTTTACCGGCGCGCTGGGACCGGATGGGCCCATGGCCGAGCACGTTCGGCTTCATGGAGATGGCGTTCACGATGTAGCTCTTCGCGTTCCCGACGCAGAGGAGGCTCACCGGGTCGCCGTCGATCGCGGCGCAACGAGCGTGGCGGAGCCCGAAGTCTTCGAGGACGAATACGGCAAGGTCGTGAAGGCCGGGATCGCGACGTACGGCGAGACCATCCACTCTCTTATCAGCAGACCGGATTACTCCGGACCGTTCTTCCCCGGCTTCGAGCCGATCGAGGATGCCCACGATGATGGGGGCCTCGGGATCAAGCACATCGACCATGTCGTCGGCAACGTCGAGCTCGGAAAGATGAACGAATGGGTGGCCTTCTACGAGCGAATCATGGGCTTCACCGAGCTCCGCCACTTCTCCGACGAGGAAATCTCCACCGAGTACTCGGCTCTCATGTCCAAGGTCGTATGGGATGGCGAGGGCAAGATCAAGCTTCCGATCAACGAGCCCGCCGAAGGAAAGAACAAGTCGCAGATCGAGGAATACCTCGAGTACTACAAGACGCCGGGCGTCCAGCACATCGCGATGGCGACCGAAGACATCGTCGCCACCGTCGAGTCCATGCGCGCAGCCGGCATCCAGTTCTTGCGGGTTCCCGGGACCTACTACGAGGACGTGAAGCAACGGGTTCCGGAGATCGCCGACAAGCTCGACGCGCTTCAGCGCAACGGCATCCTGGCGGACAACGACGAGGACGGCTACCTCCTTCAGATCTTTTCGAAGCCGGTGCAGGATCGTCCCACGGTCTTCTTCGAGGTCATCGAACGGCATGGAGCTAAGGGATTCGGAGCGGGTAACTTCAAGGCGCTTTTCCAAGCCATCGAACGCGACCAGGCGGCAAGGGGGAACCTCTGATGGAGGCGGTCTTTTCGAAGGGCGTAGTCACCAAACAGGCGCACGTTGCTGTGCCGGAGGGCACCTTTGAAGAGGAGCACGGCCGCGAAACCTTCTTCGGTCGTGCCTCGCACCTCTATCGCACTCACCC
>JACCXF010000046.1 GCA_013697295.1 Actinomycetota bacterium
CGGTTCGCTGGTGGGTCGATGGGGTAACGTTGCCCTTTCTGGGGACGTCGCTCCGGAAGGGAGCGAAGAAGAATGCTCGCCCTATTCCGTGATGTGAGGCGACGGTGCGTGCTTGCCGTCGTTCTCGTGGCCTTTATTGGGCTCAACTTCGTCTCGGTTCCCGCATCCGGGTCGTCGCGCCGCAACGCTGCGGGTCCGAGGTGGAGCTTTCAGGGCGAGGACGACGCACTGCAAGTATTCGACGCGCGCAGCGGCCGGGTGGCGCCCAGCGCCGGGCAGCAGGGCCTCGTGCGGAGACTGAAGGCAAACGTCATCTGGAACCGTTTTGGGACCCCCCGCTCGCTGATCAGACCGAAAGCCGCCCTTGCCACGGGGTTAACCGGAAACGCCGCGGCGTCCGCACGGGGCTGGATCCGGGAGAACCGGGCGCTGTTCCGGCTCTCGAAAACTGCGGTCGCCGATCTCGAGCTCGTACACAACGTGCGGATGGGCAAAGGCCGCGCCGTGCTGTTCCGCCAACGCTTCGACGGTGTCGAGGCGGCTCGGGATGGCATGATCTCGCTCGCCCTGAACGGCGGTAAGCTGCTCTACGTGTCCTCATCGGCGACAGGCTCGGTGAGGTTAACCAACATCGCACGGCTTTCCCCGGGGCGAGCCTTCATCCAGGCTGCGAAGAGCATCGGTCGCTCTGTGTCGGCGGCCAACATCTCGCGCGTCCGCAGGGTGAACGGCTGGACCCGATTGTCCGTCAAGGGTTTCTCCGGGCCCCAGCACGTGCGTCTGGCGGCGCTCCCGACGCCGCGCGCCGGTGTCCGTCTTGTCTTCGAAGCGGCCGTGGCCGACGTCTTCCCACGCGCTGTGGCGTTCAGCACGCTGATCGACGCCGAGACCGGCGCCCCGCTGCTGCGGGAGAGCAACATCGACTACCTGGATTCCTCGTCGCCGGAGTGGAAGGTGTTCCCGAACGCGCCACCCCTCGATTACTCGAGCAGCGACACGCGCGAGGTGTGGTGCTGGCTGGCGGTTACCGACTGCGTCCGGGAGCTCGATCCCGAGTCTCCGGACCTCGAATGGGACGTGATCCCTCCGGCTGGGACCGTTTCCGACACTAGCATCGGCAACAACGCTGACACGGTCGAGAACTGGTCGAGTGCCAATCCCTTCAGCGTTGGAGTAAAGCACGCCACGCCATCGGCCACCCGCGAGTACATGTACCCGTGGACGAACCAGTGGTTCGAAGAGAGGTGCAACCCCGCCGTTTTCACTTCACCCGAGCTCAACGACATCGATGCGGCGATCGCGAACCTGTTCGCGATGCACAACCGCATGCACGACTGGTCCTACTTCCTCGGCTTCACCGAGCAGACCTATAACCTTCAAACCCACAACTTCGGGCGAGGAGGCCTCGAGAACGACCCAGAGCGGGGTAACGCCCAGGCGGGGGGAATCGTCGGCGGACCACCCAACTTTCGAGCCCGCGACAACGCCAACCAGATCACGTTCGCGGACGGCATCGCACCGATCACCAACATGTACTTGTGGCAGCCGATCGCCGCCGCATTTTACTCGCCCTGCGTGGACGGCGACTACGACATGACGGTCATCGGCCACGAGTACACGCATGCCATCTCCAACCGCATGATCGCTGGCCCTGTTTCCGGTCTCTCCGGCCCCCAAGCCGGCGCAATGGGCGAGTCGTGGTCCGATCTCACGGCGGTCGAGTACCTGAGCGAATACGGCTTCACCCCGATCGCGGACGAGAACCCATTCGCCGTTGGCCCCTACGTGACCCAAGACAAGCAGGCAGGCATCCGCAACTACGGCATGAACTTCAGCCCACTCAACTACAGCAACATCGGCTACGACCTAACCGGGCCGCAGGTCCACGCCGACGGCGAGATCTGGAGCGCCGCCAACTACCGCATCCGCGCGGCGATGGTCGCCCGCTACGGATCGGCGAACCAGGTCGCATGCGCAAACGGCCAGGTGCCCCCGGACCAATGCCCGGGCAACCGCCGGTGGATGCAGCTAGTGTTCGATGCGTACCTGCTTCCGGCCGCGGGCACGGTCAGCATGGTCGACATGCGCGACGCGATGCTTACCGCGGATCAGCTTCGCTTTGACGGGGCGAACCAGGACCTCTTGTGGAACGCGTTCGCAAGCCGGGGGCTCGGCGAGAACGCTTTCAGCAACACCAACGCCGACCCCGATCCGGTCCCGAGCTTCACGTCACCGTTCGCGAACGAATCTACCGTCACGTTCAAGCCGACCGACCTGGCAGGCAACCCGATCGTGGCGCAACTCTTCGTTGGTGACTACCAGGCGAGGACCGTTCCAGTCGCAGACACGGACCCGGCGACCGCCCTGCCCGACACCTTCCAAATCGTGCCGGGAACGTACGATTTCGTCGCCCGAGGCAACGGCTTTGGCTTGAAGCGCTTCGTGTTCTCGTTCAAGGCGGGGCAGGTCCGCGACTTGCCCGTGAGCATGCCGCCGAACCTCGCCTCCTCGTTCCGAGGTGCGACGACCACAGGCGACGGCGTGAACCGCGACAAGCTGATCGACGACACCGAGGCGACGAATTGGGCCTCGCTCGGCTCGCCGGTCGCGGGAAAGAAGGTGACGGTGCGCCTCGACCCGAGTGCGGCCTCCCACCAGATCGCCCGAGTGCAGGTCAGCGCCATGCTGCGACCGAGAGACACCGCCGACCCCAACGACTCCGGAACGCAGAGCCGCTTCTCGGCCCTTAGGGCGTTCGAGATCTGGACGTGCGAGGCAAAGGGAACGATCGACTGCTCGCAGGATTCGCAGTTCACCAAGATCTTCACGAGCCCGGCCGATGCGTTTCCCTCGGTGGCCCCCCGCCCGAGGGCGCCGGAGTTGATCGTCAGGTCCTTCGTCGTGCCGAAAGTCAAGGCGACGTTCGTGCGCCTGGTCGTGGTCACCAACCAGTGCACGGGCGCCCCCGCCTACCAGGGCGATCAGGACGACGACCCGCTCAACACCACCGACTGCAGCGCGGGAAGCACGCAGGACGACAACGTGCGGGCCGCCGAGCTGCAGGTGTTTCAGAAGTAAAGGGAAGACTCACGGAACGGGTCGGCCGGTCCCGGCCGGCCCGTTCCTGCATCGGTCGTTCACCCGGACCTCACCGGGGACTCGACATGAAACCTCCGGCTCCGCGCCAGGCCTCGAGGTTGCTCGATAGGTCGCCAGGCCACTGCTCAGCTGTTTCCGCGTCAAAACTGAGTGACGCCGGGTGACGATGGCGTGACGCGCCTATGGTCAATTTCCGCCTGGCCATATTAAGCTCTTGGGCGCATCGGAAAGGAGGAGTCTTGCAGCCTCGAGTGGTCTACGCAAAGGGTGAATCGCCACAGACTTGAGCGTTGTTGCCCTCTTGGATGGGCGTCTCGAGACTTAAGGCGCCTCGTCGGCCACCTCTAGCTCTCTTCGGCGTTCTCAGGCAAAGGAGTTGTACGTTGATCGAGTATCCCAATTCCGCAGCTCTGCTCTCACGGAGCTCCCCCGGAGTGCAGCCCATATGAATGATGAAGTCCGGGATCCAGATCGGGGGAAACGACGTGCGGGGTTCCTGCCGGATGTCTTGGACTCGAGTGTTATCGCGTTCCCCCTCATGGAACGAATGAAGAAGGAACCGAAGCGACTCCACCACATCGTCATCGACCTCAATCTCAACTTTCCGGGTGGCCGTGAGGAAGCTCGCGCGCGCGTTACGGAGTTCATCGATCAGACGGAGATCATCGATCAGGTGGAACAAGACAGCGTGAATCGTGAACGGAGCAGCGATTCGGGGTCGCAGTACGTCTTTGCCACTCTCGACGCTAAAGCCATCAAGGCGATCGTTCGCATGGATCGAGAGAGAGCAAGAGACTTACCGGCACAGCGCGCCATCTTCCACGTGTGGCCCGACTTCGAGATCCAGGCACTAACATGAATCGGTCGGTGAGCACGGTAAAAGCCGATGCAGCGCACCTATCGTTCTCTGCGCTGGGCGAGGGCATCGTATGGGCGGTCATGGATTCGGGTATCGACGAGACCCACCCGCATTTCTCTCGTCACAAGAATCTCGATCTCGGACCGGGGTTTGAGCACAAGGACTTCACCGACTCCGGCGCGAATCCGCTCGAGGATCCCCTGGGTCATGGCACACATGTGGCGGGAATCATCGCGGGCGAGTTCACCTCTGCACGCAGCGCGAAGATCGCCGGCGTCAGGAAGTACAGGGACGAAGACGACCAGGTTCAAACG
Organism: Actinomycetota bacterium; assembly: GCA_013697295.1. GTDB lineage: Bacteria > Actinomycetota > CADDZG01 > CADDZG01 > WHSQ01 > JACCXF01. The sequence continues at coordinate 4,273 of JACCXF010000046.1, forward strand.
GACGAGGAGAAGATCGAGCGCATCTCCGGGATGGCACCGCGTAGCAAGCTGCTGAGTCTCAAGGTTCTTGACCAAGACGGCGTGGGGGTTACCAAGAACCTGATGAGGGCGATCGACTACGTGCAGCAGATCAACGGCTATGGCAGACGACTCAAGATTCACGGTGTCAACATGAGTGTCGGTTACGAGTTCGAACCCGAGTGGTTTGCCTGCGGTCAGAGCCCCCTGTGCGTCGAAGTCGACCACCTGGTGCGCTCCGGTGTAGTCGTCGTCGTGGCAGCCGGCAACACGGGCTACGGCTGGCAGAATGTCGCCGGACGAACCGTCTCAGCCGGCCTCGACCTCACGATCAACGATCCTGGCAACGCGCAACGCGCCATCACCGTGGGTGCAACCCACCGCGATTCGCCTCACATCTACGGCGTGTCGTATTTCTCGTCGAAGGGCCCCACGGGCGACGGCCGCCCGAAACCAGATCTGATCGCCCCGGGTGAAAAGATCCTCTCGTGTGCGGCGGGTAAGAAACTGGCCACCGTCGGCCGCAAACAAAAAGAGCCCGTCTACGTCGAGGACAGCGGCACGAGCATGGCCGCCCCCCACGTGTCGGGAGTGGTGGCGGCCTTTCTGTCGGTCCGCCGGGAATTCATCGGGAGATCCGATGAGGTGAAGGGAATATTCACCTCCACCGCAACGGATCTCAAGCGGGATCGAACTTTTCAGGGCTATGGACTCGTAGATCTGATGCGCGCCATCCAGTCTGTGTAGAGATCAAGGAGGGCACAACATGAAAAAGGTCGCCGGCTTCGACTATTTCGAGGTCGAGTTCAGCAAGGAGGGCAAGATCGAAGACCGCAACAAGGTCGACGAGCTCACCGATCACCTCTCCGGCGACGAGGTGACCGATCTCATCGTGTTGGCCCATGGGTGGAACAACGACATGGACGAGGCGCGGGGGCTCTACGAGCGACTCCTCGGGTCGGTAAGCGATCAGATAGACGAGGCGGACCTCGCGGATAGGTCCCTCGCGATTCTCGCCGTGCTGTGGCCCTCTAAGAGGTTCGCCGAGGAGGAACTCATCGCAGGGAGCGGTGCTTCCCTGAGCGGCGTTCCCGACGACAATGAGCTCGTCGGCCGGCTCGAGGATCTCAAAGGCATCTTCGACGACCCAAATGCGGACGAGTACTTGGACAGAGCCAAGGATCTGATACCGCGCTTGGAACAGGATAAGGAAGCTCAGAAGGAACTCGCCGATCTCGTTAGGTCCGCCCTTCGGCAAGACGAAGCTGACGATGAGGACGCCTCGGATCAATTCTTTGCCCTTCCGGGAGACGAGATCATGTCTCGTCTCGCGATCCCCGATGTACAAACGGGCTCCGCCCCTGTCGCGAGCACTGGCGGCGTCGCATCGATGGCGCATGCAGAGGATCCACCGACACCGCAGGGGGGCGCGGCCGGAATCGGGGACTGGGTCAAGAACGCGCGCGAAGCGGCACGCAACCTGCTGAACTTCGCAACGTATTACCAGATGAAGGCGCGCGCGGGAACAGTGGGAAATGGTGGCGTGTACGAGGTTCTTCGTGATGTCCGCAAAGCTCGCCCCGACCTAAAGCTCCATCTCGTCGGCCACAGCTTCGGCGGTCGGCTAGTGACCGCGGCGGCAACAGGTCCGAGTGCTCAACCTCCAGTCGTAGTCGATTCCCTCATGCTGCTGCAGGCCGCCTTCTCCCATCTCGGCTTCGCTCAGGACTACGAGGGTGGCAAAGACGGGTTGTTCAGATCCATGATCACCGGCAAGGCCGTGACGGGACCGGTGTTGATCACCCACACTGACAACGACCGAGCGGTGGGACTCGCCTACCCGCTCGCGTCGCGTATCGCACGCCAGGTGGCTGCGGGGCTGGGCGATAAGAACGACCCCTACGGGGGCATTGGCCGCAATGGCGCCCAGAAGACCCCCGAAGCGAAGGACGAGATCCTGTTGGGGTCGAGTGGCAGTTACCGCTTTGATCGCGGTGGGGTGTACAACCTCCGGAGCGACGATTTCATCAGCAACCACAGTGATGTCACGGGCGAGGAGGTGGCCCACGCCCTGCTCGCGGCCGTCGCCGTGACATAAGCACATGCTCAGCTCCGCCGAAGGAGCGCACCCTGCGGATGCCAGAGATGACGGGCACCGAGGTGCTCGAGGAGGTTCGCCGGCGGCATCGGACTCACTATTTGATCGGATGCGACCAACGCCACCGACCGGTCGCGAAGGGTCAGTTCGGCCACCACGGCGAGGGCTTCGACACCGGACGTCGCCCGGATGATCCTGTAGTCGGCGCCGTACCGGGCGCGCAGGGTCCCGGGTGATCGCTTGTGAGACAACTGGATCGTCGTCCACTGCCAAGATCGCCGGTTTCGTCATCGGATCAACTTCCTAACGGCCTTGGCGCGAGTCGAGAACCAATCGAGTCGGATGTCGGGAACCGAACTTTGTGTGCATGGAGACCGTGCCTCGCGCTTGCCACTACGGCCCCCAACCCACTGGGTCGAAACGCCGGTACGCCACCGACAGAAGCCCTCCTCGAGACGACCGACGACCCGCCACGATAGCGTATGGGCACCTGAGGACAGTCGCCCGCAGACAGAGCCACGATCGACTCCTCTCGGTCAGCTCGAGGTCCGTTATCAGGTCTTCGGCTACGCGGCACTCGTGATGCTCGGTGCGTGAGGAGTGCCTGACCTAGGTGCGAAGGAGGAATCAGGCGAGAAGAGAGACTCCCGGGCCTCAGTAGCTGAAGGTCGTCGCGGCCTCGTCGCCGATCCAGTCCCACATGGGGACAGTGCCCCCTATCTCCGCGTTGCTGAGAAGGTTGTCCTTATCGAGCTTGCGGGCGTCGAAGCAGATCGGGCACACCAGGAAGCGACCGCCCGCACTCTCGTATCGGCCGATCAGATCGGCAAGTGGTGGACAGCCATCGCATGCGACGGCGTGGGCGTATCCCGGAATCGCGACCCGGACCGCCTCCTTGGTGAGGAACATCAGGGTAGGACGTCCCTTCTCGGCGGCTCCCACCGCGACGAGAAACGCCACCGTCACCTTTTCGGAGTC
>JACCXF010000079.1 GCA_013697295.1 Actinomycetota bacterium
GTCTTAGCGAGTTTCGACGTTAGACGCAGCGATTGCTAGGGACGCCCATACCTGAGCCTCCACCCACAACTGCTGCCGCTTCTGGTCAGCGACCGATGTGGAAGTGGCGTCCCGTAACGCCTTTTCCGCGAGTTCGGCGTATTCGGTCGTGCTTCTCATAATGCCCCTTCCCCGTCTGTTCCAGCGTAAATGAACCCTACGTCGAGTTCATTCCGCCTTTCGCGCGGGTATGTCCAACCGATCCGCCAGAGCGTCGAGATCGGCATCGAACAAGTGTCCGTACACCGTGAGAGAAAATGATGCGCTCCGATGACCGAGCACAGTTTGCAGGGTCTTCGGGGAGGCACCAGCTTGAATCATTCGTGCCGCAGCCGAGTGCCGCAGCCGAGTGCCGCAGGACGTGGGCACCGACGACGGGGAGCCCCATCGCGACTAGCGCCGGGTGCCACACCCGCGCGAGGAAGTTCTGGTGGCGAAGGGGCCACCCATTGGAGCGGTGAAAACGAGGTCCTCAGGGCCCTTGCCCCCGACCGCCTCCTGCAATAAGGCAAGCGCGCGCGGTGACAGCGGGACCGAGCGGCGCGCATGGGACTTGGTACTACCGAAGACGAGTCGTCCGGATATTTCAGCGAGGGACTCCTCGACTCTGAGGCGGCGGCGCAACTCATCGACGTGCCGACGGCGGAGCGCCGCAGCCTCGCCCCATCGGAGCCCACAGACTCCGAGGACGACGAGAGCGCGTCATACGGTGGCCCTAAGGCCACTGACAGCCTGTCTACGACGTCAGGCTCGAGGAACGGTGCTCGGTGTGTTCGATCTTCGGCAGCTTCACGCCGATGGTGGCGTTACGGATGACTAACCCGTCTCGCACCGCGCTCTCAAGCACGAGCCGGAGCACGACATGAGCTTGCCGTATCCGACTCGGCGACAGGCCTTCCGACACCATGGCGCCGATCCACGTGGTGATGTCCGATGGCTTGATCGCTCGAAGCTCGCGCTGCCCGAACGCGGGCAGGATGCGCGACCGCAGCAGGGATTCATACGATGCTAGCGTCTTCGGTTTGAGTGTGTGGCGCGCTCCCTCCAACCACGACGCGGATAGTTCCTCGAACGCGATGCTGGCGAGGTTGGGATCGATCCACGTCCCTCGACGCTTGTCTGACTTCTCGCCGTCTGCGGCCTCGACGGCGTCGGATTGGACGGACTAATGGGCACCATCCTTCGTCGAATGCCTACCCTCTTGCTCTTGTGTGCGCTCGCCGCTGTTGTTGTTGGCGGAGCAATGATCCTGATAGATGACGATCCGACGGTCCCCGCCTCCGCTCGACCTATCGCGAGCCCGACGGTCGATGAGGCCAGCCCGATTCCAGATGACGATCAGGTGGTGGCGATTCGTCCGGAACGTGCGCGCATCGGCGATCAGGTCGAGTTGCGGATCAAACAGACGCCCGGCATCTACGGCTTGCATTGGGTGGTCGAACGTCTTGAGGGTTCCTCGTGGCAGTTCTTTGGCAACCTCGTGGCGGGTCCCGGCAAGCCGTGGGAGAAGGAGAAGTTCTATCTACCTCCGAACGTCGAGGGCGGCGCCGACGACATCGGGTTCGACGAGCCTGCCTCGATCGAGCTTGAGATCCCGCAGCTGGAGCCCGGAATGTACCGCCTGGTTCAGGACTTCGTCAGATCGGGACAGGGATCGGTGGAGAAGCGAACCCAGCGACATGCTGCCGAGTTCGAGCTAATCGACTAGAGCGTTGGACCTTGGGGTGCAGGCGGCCCCCTACGTACGACCGGCTCCCCATCAAAATAGCGCTGACCACTGCATGTAGAAGTTAAACGAGCATAGTTCGGGGAGCTTGGGCTAGAAGTCGTTCGTGCCGTCGTGGTTGTAGCACTTGAGTTCTCGAAGTCGCTTGGCCCCTTCGATACGTTCCTGCCGAGGCCGTTGAATGTCTGCGAAGATCGCCCCCTGCTCTTTACACTCGGCTGCTCGGCCGTCTAGTGCATGCGCCGCCGCCGAGGGCGAGGATCGTGGTCAGTATGAGGGCAGGTCGGACCCGTCCAAAGGCCACTACTTGTTCTTGATCTCGTTCCTCGGGACGCGAACCACTCCGATAGTCAGAACTTCCGAGTGCTTGGGGTCCACCAGAGCCAGGACGCGGCCGTATTCATCTTGAATATTGAAATCGACACGCCGGATAATCATCGCGTCTTCCTCTCCTACGGACAGTGTGTGGGTTCTCCTGCTTGTCGTCACACAAGTTGACGAGGGCCTTGCTTTTCTTCATCGACGGGCAAGATCGACCACTGAGAGCGTGGTGGTAGAGCCGTGGACCCTCTGGCCTGGGCTCAGTTATCTCGAGACGTGAGGGTCGCGACCGAGACGGTACTCCTTCACCCAATCGGTTTGAGGGAGGACGATCACCCGGTCGTCCGTCTCGGGGGGCGGTGCAGGGACCTTGGCCGGCGCACCCTCGCCGTGGTCCTGAACGGTGAACAAGCGCCCGCCTACCTCGACTCGGGCAAGCTTCCACGGCGAGCAGTCCAGCGGCGCGGGCCATATCAAGCAGAGAGTCCATATCGATCCGCCACAGCGTCTTGGTCCCTGCATAGTCCCAATGGCGAGGAGTGGGGAGAGTGCTCCCGCCCTCGGCTATCACCGCCCGTACCGCCTCCACGTCCAGGAGTAGGTGGAAGCGCGCGTGGGGATCGTTCACGTCCCTTAGTCCCCCGCTATCGCGTGTGCGTGTCCGTATGACATCGAACCTCCCCACCCATCCCCGTCCGCCAACCCCCCTCCGTGCGCTTCCCCCCCTGTCCCCAACAGTGACAGTTCCCCCTGTCCCCAACGGTGACAAGAACGCGAAATCCATCTCAGCAGCCAGGCTCTGCCTACGCTTCATAGCGTGAAGCTCTATGGGATCGTCGAGGTTGCGGCTGAGCTAGGGGTATCGAGGAACCTTATAGGTCAGTGGCGCCGGCGCGGCAAGCTGCCGCCCCCGGATGCCGAGCTGGCCGCGTGCGGTCCGGTGTGGACTGAGCAGACGATCCGGCCCTGGCTCCGTCAGCAGAAACGAGGATCCCAGCGTGCAGCAAACGTGCCGCGGAATTAGGGAAAAGGCGTCCATTTCTGTCCACCGCTGTCCATGGGGCCCAGGAGCGAAAATGTGGCCTGACCTGGGAAAACGACGTGGGGCCGGCTGGACTCGAACCAGCGACCAACGGATTATGAGATCGCTGCCGCGTAGACAGTCTACCTGCACTTCCGCGCGTTTCTGCTGCTCAGATCCCATTTCCGGCTGTCATTGATGATTGTCAAGGAGTGTCACTGATTCGCGCGTCGCTTAGTGACCAAATGGTGACCAGATCGACGAGTCAAGTTTGCCGACTCACCCTGCTGGCTGGGCCGGCAAAGACGAGATGCCCTGAAGGGGTGGTGGCTGGCCTTCTACAATCGCCGCACACCACAAGGCAGCCTCACCGCCATCGGTCGCTGCGCGTCTGGCTCAACTCATGAACAGCGTCACTGGGTCTTTCAGCGGATGAGAGTGCGGCGTCCACTGATGTTCCTCGCGCAGTCCAACGGAGTCGTCGAGCTACTCGCCGGAGATGTTCCCGCCGCCGAGCGGGAATTTCACACCGCGGTGGATCTCGCTCTCGAAATCGGAGAGCGGGACGAGATCTCGTGCACCGGCGCGCGGCTTTCGTTAATCCTGCGCGCCCAGGGTCGATCGGACGAAGCGGCGAACCTTGCCGCACTTAGCACACGGACGGCGCCATCCGAGAGCGTCGCGGCTCAAGCTCTGTCGCTCACGGCGCAAGCACGCGGGCTGGCGGAAAAGGGCGATTATCCGGCCGCCGAGGCGCTCGCGAGACAGGCCGTCGACCTGGCACCGAGCGAGATGCTAACCCTCCGCGCCGATCTCCTGGTCGAGCTCGCGGAAGTGTTGCGGGCCGCCGATGGTCAGCGCGCCGCGAGGGAAGCCCTCGATGAAGCTGTCCGACTGTACGAACACAAGGGGAACATCGTTGCCGCTGGGCGCGTGACGCGGGGCGCCGGAACGGATTCATCACCCATCCGCCTCCCCAAAGCCGGCGACCACAACGGGCTTCACGAGCGCGCGGAGTGAATCCCATGGTGACCAGATGGTGACCAGATGGTGACCAGATGTCGCGGAGCCAGTGCCCTGATTAGCGCTCTTGCGAATACTCATGGCGGAGATCGTCTTCAGCCCCGAGGGCGGCCGCCGTGGTTCACCCCCCGATGGTCCCTCCGGCTCGCGAAAAAGCTCCTCTTTCCAGGCGAATGCCAAACGATTAGGATTGTTAGATCTCGCCGCACGGAAGGAGGATATTTCAATGCATGCGTTGGTAGTGAGGAGCACGATTCACGACTTCGAGCAGGCAAGGAACTTTCTAAGGCAGGAAGGCGTACCGCGCGTGAGGCAGGCCCCGGGTTTCGTCACGGCTCACTGGGTCAGGCTCAGCGAAAACAGCGGCACTTCCATGATCATCTTCGAATCCGAAGAAGCAGCGCATGCGGGGGGCGAGCAACTTAGGGCTAACCCGCCACCGAGTAACGCGGTCACAATCGACAGCGTTGAAATCGGCGAGGTCGTCGAGCAGGCCTGACGCGCGTCCAGCTAGACCGGCCCCCTGCGCCGGCGCTCGAGGTCGTAATCCAGCCGGCACAGGTCCCGGGCCACGGCGCGCGCCCCGCGGTGACAGCGCTTGGGAGGCTTGCGGTCTTCCGTGAGGGCTTCTGTAGCCCGCAGCGCGGCCCTGTGGCCTGCGGTTACGTGTTCGTGCGGGCCGGTGTGTGTGATTTCACCGGATCGTGGGGCCGGCTGGACTCGAACCAGCGACCAACGGATTATGAGTCCGCCGCTCTGACCAACTGAGCTACGGCCCCCACGGCTGCAAAGATAGAGCCTACGCGCGTGTGCAGGCATTCATGGCCCCACCCATCGCCCGTGCGATGAAGGCTCGGTTGCGCCGATGACTTTCGGCTCGGTCTCCCGTCCCAAAGGGGAGGACTCGCACAGGGGAGGAAAATCAGGTGGACGACCGACTGTGAAGGGGAGCGGGATGAGGTTCCAGGCAACGCTTGAGCTCGGGGGCAAGACCGCTACCGGGATCCAGGTTCCAGAGGAGGTCGTGATGGGACTCGGGTCGCATAAACAGCCGCGCGTCCGGGTCACCATCGGCGGGCACACTTACCGCACCACAGTGGCGGTTAGGGGCGGAAGATTCCTTATCCCCGTCAGCGCCGAGAACCGGGTTAGCGCCGGCATCGCGGCGGGCGACGAGTTGGACATCGACAACGAGCTCGATACCGAACCGCGTGAGGTGTCCGTGCCCCCCGACTTCGCCGACGCACTAACGCGTGATACGGAAGCCAAGCGATCTTTCGAGAGCTTGTCCTACAGCCACAAGCTCCGCCACGTACTGGCGATCGAGCAAGCGAAGAAACCCGAGACCCGGCAGCGACGCATCGACAAGGCGATCGACATGCTCCGGGAAGACCCACCCCAGCGCTGACGCAGGCAGGGCCGGCGGACTTTGGTAGATAACGCTCGGGATACCGGTCGCCAGTGCACCACGTGACGAGACGACGCGTAAAGCGTCGAAATGGGCGACTGACAGAGGCCCTACCCGGGCGAATAGGGAGGAACCGCGTGCTCCGGGGGCGGGACTCGAACCCGCAACCCTCCGGTTAACAGCCGGATGCTCTGCCAATTGAGCTACCCCGGA
>JACCXF010000099.1 GCA_013697295.1 Actinomycetota bacterium
GCCGGGTGGTGACTCTCGCCCTATGGGGACCCTACGACCGGACGGTGCGGCGAGTGACGGACGTCTGGATGCCGTGGCTGGGCAAGTCGTTGCGTCCAGCGGAGGGCTCGGGGATCAACGTGATGCGGAGGGACGCGAGACTGCCCATAAAGGTGATGTGGCCGTCGATCCGGCCGCAGCCGGTCGATGAGACCCGGATGCGGGCCTTCCCCCTTCCGCATCCGTCGTGGGTTGGGCCAGCTCGAGCCGTCGGTCGACGTCCTGAAGATCGACTACTACTTCGACGCCAATCCCCGCTTCGTCATCCGCCGGATCCTGGACGAGTTGGTGGAGGTCGAAGAGGGCACGGCAGGATCCTGTATCGCTGGCGCGGTCGGTTCCACAGAATCGGTTTCTTCACGCTGGAGCGACCGCCGGAGGGCGACCTCGCTACAATCGACGAGCGAGCCAGTCGGAGTGGCGGAATTAGGTAGACGCGCTAGGTTGAGGGCCTAGTGGGCGCATAGCCCGTGGGGGTTCAAATCCCCCCTCCGACACGATCTACCTGCGGTTTCTCGGCGTTCGTCTGTACGAGTGGATTCGGGTCGGAGCCCTGCGTCTACCATCCGTCTACCCAGGGGACCGTGGAGAACCGGGGGTGAGCATCAGAACCTGAGGTTGCCTCAGAGCGTCCCGAGGCGTTCAGTCCATCAGGTGACGGTGCTCCTCAAAGAACTCCCGACCCGCTTCGGTGAGGACACGGTACTGCCCGTCCTTAGCCAGAGCGGCGTTCTCGCCCTGATAGAAGCCCGCAGTGCCGCGTGGGTCGTATCCCTCCTGCACGGCGAGCTCCTTGGCCTCGTCCTGGTGGAGCCGGTTGTCAGGAGCCTCATAGAAGTGGCCGATGTATCGCAGCCATCGCCTCCGGCGCCACCCGTACTCTCTGACCTCTTCGGAGGCGGCCTCGACGATCTCGCCGATCGACGCCGCCAGGTCGTCCGCGCGGAGTCGCTGACTCGCGTCAGCCCGTCCCCTGTCATCGAAGCGCACCCCCTCCTCGCGCAGGACATCCCGGACGTCTCGGTTGTCGTCCGGGTCCAACCAACGGAAGTCGGGAGACACGCTGCCATCGGATTTCAGAACGCGGTGGGCGTGAAGCACCCCCTTCGTGCTCGCGAGATGCTGACCCACGGGCACCTGATGGGAAGCGATGAGCTCGGCAAGATCCGAGTAACTCGTCCATGTACCCGCGGGCATGGCGGAGAGGGCGCCTTCGAGACGACTCCAATCTCTCCCTTCGGGTCTCGGCTCTTCAACTCCGGGGATGGGTCCCGGCCAGATCGTTACGGCACGCTCGGCAAGCTCGTCCGCCCGAGCGAGAATCTGTGCCGAGGCCCAGGCCTCCTCCGGCGAGATGTGGCGGTTCAGCGCCAGATTACTTCTCTCCAAGATCTGCCTTTTGCGTTCGAAGGGATGGTTAGACAACTCCCCGTTGTAAGCGGTCACCGTAAGATTCCCGAGAGTGTGGAGGAGCTCTTCGTGGACGGCGTCGGGCTCTTCGCCGACCGTTTCCAGGGCCTCCCTCCATTCGTCGCTAAGGCTCTGAGGCATCACATGCTCGATCGAGAGCGGCGAAGCGTCCCAGTCGACGGGTTCGGCGTGCTCGTACGATTCCTCGAGGCGTCGGAATACGAGCATCCGCTGTTGCGAACGGCCTTGGTAGTAGAAGGGCTTTGAGCGGATGGCCTCTCGGAGGTTCCTATCGGTCGGCCAGAACTTCCTAGGACCGGACAACTCGCGGCGGATGGCCTCGGCAATAGGGGGATCACCTGACAACTGGGAGGGTAGCGCGTTGAAGATTCTGTTCAGGTTGTTGGTCGGCACTCCCGCGATCATCCGTCGAACCAGGAAACCTTCGACGTAGCTAATCGCCTCGACCACCTCATCCTCGGTGCACTCGCCGCGTTCAAGGAGGTCGAAGAGATGAAGGAGTATCGGATATGTCGTCGATGCGGCCCACGTCTGGAGTCTTGTGAGCCCGGCCCGGATGGCTTGGCTCTCCTCTTGTGAAGGATCCAGGATCCGCTTGAAGAGGCGCGCCCGCCGGGCGAGCTCTGTGACCTCATCCTCGATCGCCTGTTCATCGCTCTCCATAGGTCGAAGTCGCTCCTGCTGGGCGCGATAGATGTCGGGACGCTTGACCGTCGGGTTTCCGCGCACGACGAGGTCAACGAATACCAGCGTCTCGAGCTGGGACCGCGTGAGAACCCTCTGCATGGGGTCCCATACCTTTTCGTAGACGCGCTCACCCCTTGTCGGAAGAAGCATGAAGACGTAGTTCCGGAGAAGATCAGCTTGGGTCAGACGCACGCCCCGATCATTGAGCGATTCGAAGATCCGATGGACGTTGTCATCCCGCCCGCACGTGACCGCCACGAAGGTCAATCGGTCTCGGAGCACCCTTTCGAGACGGTCGATGTCGAACGTCTCACCATCCGGGCCGCGTTGCGTGAGTTCTGCTCGGAAGAAGGAGTAGGCTTGACTCACTAGGTCGTTGCCGCGAGGCTGCCGGGAGATATCGATGCAAGTGAAGAAGGCCTTCGATCGACCTGTGTCGGCAGAAGCCGGTAGTGGCTCTGGTCTTGGCCATACTTGTTGATGAGATATCGCTCGTTGAACCTCTCGACTAATGAAGGGTCGTGTTCGGCCGCAACATCACGTAGCGCGCACATCGCGATCAGCAAAGTCGTAAGGCGTTGCTGACCATCGATGACGGTGAAAGCCGCAACGCCGCTCGCGGCAATCTTGGGCGAGGGCGCAAGGACGGTGCTACCGATGAAGTGGGTAGGAGCGTCGTGGTCGATCCTGCCCTCGTCGTCAGGAGTGAGAAGGTCGTACTGCTCAACGATGTCATCCCATAGCTGACCGAGCTCGGCGTCACTCCAGCTGTACTGCCGCTGATATAGGGGCACCTGGAACTGCTTTTCCCCCTCGATGAGCTCCTTGAGGGTGCTCTCGCTGACCTGCATG
>JACCXF010000123.1 GCA_013697295.1 Actinomycetota bacterium
GTAGGATGTATGGGATCCCCTGGTTCCCGCCGGTGGACCCGTTCGTCCGGGCGTACATCTACTCCCTGACGCGCAGCCTCAACGTCTTGCTGCCCGGACCGCCCATCGTGCGCGAGGCCCGCGCTCGGGCGCGGCGCTTCGCAGCAGACGAGTTCTCCGGTTCTTCAGGAGAAGCACACCCCATCTGAGACCGCCGCTCAAAGCGCTGCCCGACGCGTTTGCTCGACGGCCTCGCGGGTAGACCCAGACAGAGCCAACCGGCTCTCTCAGAACTGTGCTCACTCACCAGGAGGAAATCACCATGAGTAAGAACGCCGGCATCCAGGAGATGCTCGTTCGCTACCTGAAGGACACGCATGCGATGGAGCAGAACGTGAACCGCATGCTCGACGGCATGATCAACACCACCGCGGACCCGGGGATACGCGCCGATCTCGAGCACCACAAAGAGGAGACCAAGCGGCACGAGTCCTCGATCCGCGAACGCATCGAGGCGCACGGCGAGTCGATCTCAACCCTGAGGGAGATGCCTGCGATCCTCGGCGCCCTCGGAAAAGGCATCATCGACCAGGCCCGAGCGGAGAAGCCCGGCAAGAACGCACGAGATGGATTCGTGACCGAGCACGTCGAGATCGCTGCCTACGAGTTGCTCGAGAGGGTCGCCACGAAGGCCGGGGACACCGAAACCGCGCGCGTGGCACGCGAGAACCGGGCCGATGAAGAAGCGATGGCCAAGAAGATCGCCGCGACGTGGGACAAGGTGATCGACCTCACGCTCGAGGAGCGAGGCATAAGGGTCTAACCAGACCAGCCGGGGACCTTCTCGCCCGCCGGGTCTGGGGGTGCAGGCCGTTCAGCGCAGCTAGTCCGAGAGGTGCTGCTCGAGGTATTCGAGGTACATCGGACGCAGCGCGTCGGCAACTTCGGACTCGTCGCCGGCTGAGAAGGCATCGGTGATCTGGTTCTGAAGGCTCAGGACGTCGCTCTCGGCTTCGCCCGTGTGACCGACGGAGGCCTCCGCGATCGGAACGGCCTTGAGCAGCCGCCACAAGAAGCGCGCGTCTACGTGGTGAACGGCGTGCCGTACCGCCATGTCGTGCAACTCTTTCGAGGACTTCGCTTCCAGCTCGGTCTTGTCCATGCGGGACAAGATACCTCGCCCGACGTGGGGGCCGGCCAGTCAGGGCGGTATGCCTTCCGAAGGCTTTCTGTTCGGATCGATCGCTAGCACCCGACCGCTCTCAGAGCATTCAGGCGCCCGTACCCGTAGACCGGGTCGCGACCAGGGACGCCGAGATCGTCTGCGCTGCTGAGCAGGCAGTTGGCGATCTGCGTGTTCGTGTAGCCCTTGCCGGCGAGAAGACCGCCGACTCCGGCAACGAACGGAGTGGCCATGGACGTTCCGGCCAGAGCGTCGTAGCCGGCCTCGGGCGAGCAGACCGACTGCGCCTTGCTGCGCAGGTAGGTCGAGAAGATGTCCCCCGAACAAGTGAGGCCGTCGCCGCCCGGAGCCACCATGTACTTAGAGGTCATCGTGGCGTCGGAGTCCGAGTAGAAGGACATGAGGTCGCGACTGTCGGTGGCGCCGATGCACAGGGCCTGCGGGTGTGCTGCGGGTTCTGCACAGAGAGGAACCGTGTCGTTTCCAGCGGCGATCACGACGACCGACCCACTGCTCCAGGCGTGATCGATGGCTTCGTAGATCGGGTCGAGAGCACCGATCAGCTTGACGGCCTGACCGACTCCCGAGGTGATGCCTAGCGACGGGTTGATGACGTCGGCGCCCTGGTCCGCTGCGTAGCGGATGCCATCGGCGACCGCTTCGGTGGAACCGGAGCCCTCAGCATCGAGCACTCTCACCGGTAGGATCCGCGCTCCGGGCGCCGTCCCGGCCACACCGAGACTGTTATTGGTCTCGGCAGCGGCGAATGCCGGCGACGTGCGTGCCGTGGCCGTTCTCGTCCTGCGGCGTGCCGCCGTCGACGAAGTCACGTCCCGCGAGGAGTTTCCCGTCGAGGTCCGGGTGACCCATGTCAACGCCCGAGTCGACGACCGCGATGATCGCGCCCGTCCCGTCGGAAGTCGTCCATGCCGCCTCGGCCTGGATCTTGTTTAGTCCCCATTGTTTCGCCCGGTCGGGGCCGGGGGTCAGGCCCTTTGGCAGCGTGGGCAGTAGGTGGTGCCGCGGCCCCCGAGAACGATCTTGCGAAGCGACGTCGTGCAGCGCGGGCATGGGCGCCCCTCTTGTCCATACGCGATCAAAAAGTCGGCGTTGCGTCCGCTGTCGCCGTTGACCATCACGTAGTCGCGAAACGTGGTGCCCTCACGGTCGATCGAATCCTCCAACACCGTGCGGATCGCAGCATGAAGGGCGTGGGCCCTCACCCTGCCGACGCGGCGTGAGGTCGGATGGATGCGTGCCAGCCACAGCGCCTCATCCGCGTAGATGTTTCCGACCCCGGCCACGGGCCGCTGGGATAACAGGTATGGCTTGATCGGAGACTTCGTACGCGCCAGGACCCGTGCGAACTCGTCCGGGTCGAAATCATCGGACAAGGGCTCGGGTCCCAACATCGCGAGAGTGGGGATGGCCTCGTACCGGCCGGCGTCCACCACCGCCATCCGTCCGAAACGACGAACATCTCTGAAAGCCAGGACGCGATCGTCATCGAGCCACAAGCGCGCCCGCACGTAGGGCACGTAAGGATCGTTGGTTTCGAACGAGAACGAGCCCGTCATCCCAAGATGCATCACCACCTCGAGCCCCTCGTCGAGCGGACTGATGAGGAACTTCCCGCGCCGGCCGACGCTGTGGATCTTCCGGTCTACAACCCTCTCGACATCGAGGAACTGGCGCGGCATCGCCGGTATCGGGTCGTACCAGGCATCGGTGACGGTGCGACCCGAGAGCCCCGGGTCGAGCTGGCGGCGGACGGACTCTACTTCTGGAAGCTCCGGCACACGGTTAGGTTAGTCGCCATGGCACCGCGCGCCGAGCGACCGATGTGAGGACGATCTCATCGGAGCATGAAGGCGTCGCTTTCACCCTCGTCGCTGCCCAGGTCGGTCCCGGGGAATGGACGACCTATGGGGACATCTCGACGGCCGCTCGCGGCGACACGAGGTGGGCGCGCGCTGTGGGGAACGAGGCTGCGACATCCACGGATTTCCCCAATCCCCATCGGGTGCTAGGGCACGGCGGGTTCATCACCCGGCCCACCGGGACCGCCGATGCGCAACGGGCTCGAGGTCTCTTGGAGGCCGAAGGGATCCGCTTCTTCTCCGGACGCGCGGATCCAGCGCGGCGGATCCACTGGGATGAGCTGGCCCGGCGCGCGGGGATCGGGACGGCACGTGGTGTCATACGGCGTCCTGGCCGGGAGCCCGATCAGGAGTAGCGCGAGATGTAGCCGCGCTTCCTGAACACGTGCAACATCTTGACCAAGTACACCAGGGCAAGGGCCGCCATCACCGCTGCACCGACCGCGGCGATCCCGATCTCGCCCCAATCCAGGCCCTCACCGTCGAGCAACTGGCGCATCGCATTGAAGGCATGTGTTGTCGGCAGGGCCTGGGCGATCGGTTGAACCGCGCCGGGGAGCGCGCTGACCGGATAGAAGACGCCGGACAACGGCAGAACGAGGAACATGACGCCCCAGGCGAGAGCCTCGGCTCCGCTCCCGAAACGGAGCACGACGCCGATGACGAACAGGGCGATCACCCATCCCACCACCAGAAGGACCGCGGATATAGGTATGAGTCCGAATCCCAGGTCGGTGATGTCGAATGAGAAGAAGACCAAAGCGGTGAAGGCGACGAGACCGACGCCCAGGACGAGCTTGATCATCCCGAAGAGAGCGACGCCGGCCACGTATTCGACCTCCTTGAGCGGAGTCACCATGATGTTCAACAGGTTCCGCGACCACGCCTCTTCGAGGAAGCCGGTCGAAACCGCGATCTGGCTCTGATAGACCACGTGCCACAGGACGATGCCCGCGAGTAGGTACCCGAACGCCTGCGCCCCGGCCCCCTCTTGCCGGCCGACGAACGCCCCGATGGATCCGAAAAGCAGGCAATCCACCAACGGCCACACGGTGATGTCGAACAGCCGGTGCGGGCTCCTCAACATCACGTATCGATGCCGGCGCGAGACCGCGTTGATCCTGGTCCAGCTCAACCCCGATGAGCTCATGCGGGCCTGTCCGTCTCTTGCGAACGAGGGTCGTTGTGGCCTCCGCGCGCCAGATGAAGGAAAACGTCCTCGAGATCGACCTGGCCGAACTGATCCGCGATGTTCTTCGGTGTGTCATTGGCGATCACGCGTCCGTGCGTCAGAAAGACGACCCGCTCGCACAATCTCTCGATCTCGACCATGTTGTGACTCGTGATGAGTAGTGCCGTTCCCTCCTCACGGCACAGATCCTGCAGACCGGTGCGAACGCGGAGCGCCACGTCTGGGTCCAACGAGGCGGTGGGCTCGTCCAGTACCAGGAGTCGTGGCCGGTGGATCGTCGCCTTCACGATCCCGATGAGGGTGCGTTGCCCCGACGACAGCTCGGTACCCATCACGTCGCCCAGGTGTCCGACCTCGAAACGCTCCAGGCCCCTCTCGATCCGCTGGCGCGAGTCCGTGACACGATAGAACTCGGCGTACATGCGCAGGAACTCCCTCACCCGTAGCCGGTCGGCCAGGGGCATGTAGCCGGCGGAGAAGCCGACCTGCTGCACTCCCTCGCTTCGCTCCTTCGGGAGTCGGTGTCCGGCGAGCTCGACCCAGCCCGAATCGGGAGAGATTACGGATAGCAGCATCATCAGGGTCGTCGTCTTCCCCGCGCCGTTGGGCCCGAGGAGACCAACCCGCTCTCCCTCACGCACTTCGAGGGACACGCCATCCACGGCGAGGGTCCTCCGGTATCGCTTGACGAGCGCGTGAGCCTTCAGAACGTCCATGTCCGCCATGATGGCAGAGCCGAACGACAAGCTGCGTGCGGTATAGGTTCGTCCGATGGGCGATGACGCGGGCGGTGTCCACTATGAGAACCCATTCGTCACGCCCGTGGACCGCAGGGACCCTGCTCGCAGACTGCGCGGGCGACTCGCGTCGCCGGTCACGGTCTGGACCTCCGGAAGCGTGGATGCCCCGGTTGCGCTCACGATGTCGTCGATCCTTATCGCCGATGGCGACCCGCCATTCGTGCTTGGCCTTCTGAACGACACGACCGACCTGTGGGAGAGCATCACCCGGACGGGCGCGTTCGTGGTGCATCTACTCGAGGAGCAAGACCACGTCCTGTCAGATGAGTTCGCAGGACTTCGGCCCAGCCCCGGCGGCCCCTTCTCCAGGCTGGAGGTCGAGGACTCCGAGTGGGGGCCGGTCCTCTCGCAAAGGAAGAACCGTGCATTCTGCAGGCTGCGGGCGTCCGAGGCCGCCGGCTATCAGCACTCTGTCAGGGGTGAGATCGAGCGGATCGAGCTCGACGAGCTCGACTCACCCCTCGTCCTTTTCCGGGGCCGGTATCGGGGCCTCAAACCTCGATAGGCCTCCTTCGAGCAGTATCGGATCGGCCACTCCTTGTGGTCGGCGTCGAAAGATGGAGCGTTAGCCCAACGGGCCTTGAGTGGGTGCGGCGTACTGCCGACACAATCCATGCGGCTGGAATCAATGAACTCTTCAGGTATTGCGCGGAAAAGAAGTCGTCGGATCTCCACATAAAAGCGGGTGCGCATCCCACCATCCGCGTCAATGGAGCCCTCCAGGCGGGCGATTTCCCGGTGTTGAGCGCGCCCGAGTGCGCCAAGCTGGCCGTCGAGATGATGA
>JACCXF010000127.1 GCA_013697295.1 Actinomycetota bacterium
TCATCATCGTTGGCTCCGACGTTGGCTGAGCAGTGCATCGTCAGGACGCCCTGGGTGGGAAGGAGGTAGTTCGCTGCAGAGAAGATGGACTTCTTCATCTCACCGGCGTACTTCGTTCCGATGATGACGACCTTGCGACGTTCGAGATCAAGGCCGACGAAGGTTCCAGAGTTGGTGCCATCCCGTTCGGGGTCGGCCTTAAGTGTCGATGCCGAGATCAACGTGAAATCCGGCTCGAAGTCCTCCAGCTCCTCCGCGGTCGGGCGGCGGAAGAGCTGGAGCACGAACAGCGCGTGCCAGGCGAACTCCGCGATCACGCGTACCTTGATCCGGTATGCAGGGTCGGCCCCCACGTAACCGTCGACGATGAACAGGTCGCGGTCCTTGTGATGTTCGACCGCACGGGCGGTGAGCCGGTCGAAGGCCTCGGGGTCGATGGGCTGATTGAATCCACCCCATTCGATGCGGTCCTTCGACTCTCCGTGGGCCACGATGAAACGGTCCTTCGGAGAGCGTCCGGTGTGTTCGCCGGTGTACGCGACCAGGGCACCGGAGTCCGCGAGGATCCCCTCGCCCCGGGCGATCGCCTTCTCGATGAGCTCGGGAACGGTCAGGTTGACGTGCGCGGTCTCGGACCGCGGCAGGTTCTCATCGACGCTCCCGATCATCCTCTGCCTCCCGGAGGAGTTCCTCTCGTCTTAGGCGTCCGGCGAGGCACCGGCGCTCGTTCGACGACCGACGTGAGCCCGTACATTACTTGCTCGGGCAGTTCGACCACGAAGCGTGGGCGCCGCGACCGAACGCACGTTCGTTTTTGGGTCGTCGCTTTGCTCGCTTTTTCACCGGTTCCCGTATCAAGCGAGCATACGTTCGCTATAGCAAACCGACACATCTGGACCGTGGGCCGGTCAACCGAACAGGGTGCGGCGTCCCGGGGTGCCGAGCGCGAGGTTCAAGAGACAACCGATCGCCACCCCGAGGCCGGCTCCCGCAACGATGTCGAGGGGGTTGTGCGCTCCGAGGTAGATGCGGGCCAGACCCGCCAGGATGGCTACGACGAAGAACCCCACCTTCCACGGGCGGGAGAAGTACGGGGCCAGGAGCGTCGCCACGGCGAAAGCGATGATGGCGTGCCCCGAGGGGAAGCTGAGGCCCGACGAGTGAGCGTCCCGCAGGATCGCACCCGGCACCGTCGTTCCCGGCCTCTGTCGCTCCACAAGCGCCTTGACTATCTGTTTCTCCACGAGGAGTTTCGCGGGGATCACGACGACGAGCCCGAGTGCCAGTCGCCACTTGCGGGCGATGAGAGCTCCAACCGCCACAACCAGTGGAAAGAGCAACAGCCCGACCAGCTGGAAGACCCACAACGGCCGTTCGAGAGCGTCCGGGAGCTCGTTCACGACGCGGAACGCGTCCCTTTCCGGCCCGCTCACCTCTCCAGAGGAGGCAGCGAGGGCGCAGGCGATCAGGATGGCGATCGCGACCAGGGCGACCCAGAGGTCGAAGCGGCGGCGAACGTAAGGGCGTGTCACCCCGGCATCGTATGACTCCGAGGATGGCCCTGGACAGGGCGAGGCCGCGGGTGGGCGGGGGCCCGAAAGCTGAGACGGGTTCGCCCGAGACTGAGAGGATGGCGCGGTGGATCAACATCGCCCTCATGAACCCGGGTACGCGGGGCTAGGGACGTTCGAAAAGTTGCCGTTCGTGCTCGACCCGACGGCGCTCGCCGGTGTCGACGTTGCGATCGTTGGCGCGCCGATGGACGACATGGCGAGCAACCGCCCGGGAACGCGATTCGGCCCCCGCGCGATCCGCCTCGCGTTCGAGGGCGGCGGGGAACCCGCCCGATGGCACCTGGATCTCGGCGTCGATCCTTTCGCCGTCTTGCAGGTCGTAGACCACGGCGATGCCGCGGTAGTGCCGGGAGACGCGCAGGCCAGCCACCGGGCCATCCGCACGGTGGTGGCACAGATCCGCGCCGCCGGAGCGATACCAATCATCCTCGGCGGCGACCACTCGATCGCCTACCCCGACATCAAGGCGGTGGCGGAGTCGCTGCCTCACGGCTCGGTCGCGGTCGTCCAGTTCGACGCCCACGCGGACACCGCGACGGATCTCACGGGGGTGAAATGGTCACACGGGAGCCCGTTCCGCCACCTCGTCGACGACGGCATCCTTCCCGGGAACCGACTCGTACAGGTCGGGCTGCGAGGGTACTGGCCCTTTCCCGAGGAGTTCGACTGGGCGCGCGCCCAGGGAGTGCGCTGGCATCGCATGGAGGAGATCGAGGAAGGGGGGATCGGCGAGACGATCGATCACGTCCTGACCGAGATCGAGGATGCGGATCACCTCTTCTTGTCGGTGGACGTGGACGCACTCGACCCCGCGTACGCGCCGGGAACCGGGACGCCCGAGTCGGGCGGGATGACCATGCGCGAGTTGCTTCGAGCCCTGCGGCGGTTGGCGCTCGCCCGCGATCTCTGTGGCATGGAGGTGGTCGAGGTCTCTCCGCCGTACGACCACGGTGAGATCACCGCCTTCGCGGCCCATTCGGTCGTGCTCGAGGTCCTGTCGGCACTGGCCCTCCGTCGCTCCGGGCAGGGGCCGGCCCCCGAGGATCCGGGCGCACCGGAGGGTTGATAAGCTTCGCCCCATGCAAATAGGGGAAAGGTCGGACGGCGCCCGCACGGCGCACCCGTACGAGGATCTCGACGTCATCGACGCGCGCGCGCCCCGGTTCAACCAGGCGGCGGTGGCCCTCATGGCGATCGCCGCCCTGACGACCGGCTGGTGGGGGCTCCTCGGGGTCATTGCCCTGCAGTTGATCGTGGGCCTTCGTTTCGGCCGTCGCTTCTGCCTCCCGTGCGTTCTTTACTTCGAGGTCGTGCAACCTCGCCTCGGCGAAGGTGAGATCGAGGATGCACGACCGCCGCGCTTCGCCAACATCATCGGGGCCCTTTTCCTGTCGGCCTCGACGCTTGCCTACGCGATGGGCATGGCCGTCGTCGGCGCGACGCTGGCCGTCGTCGTCGCCGCGCTTGCGAGCCTTGCGGTCATCACGGGTTTCTGCGCCGGGTGCGAGATGTACAAGCTGGGGGCGCGGCTGCGCGGGATCCGACCCGGGCGGGTGGAGCTCATCGACCTCGATGTCCTTGGAGCACCCTCGACGGGACCGGCGACGATCCAGTTCACCCATCCACTCTGCACGGGCTGCCGCGAGCTCGAACATCGGCTCCGGGCCGAGGGGCGATCGCCGGTACTCGTCGACGTTTCGAAGCGTCCCGAGATAGCGCGGAGATATCACGTCGCAGTCGTGCCGGCCGCTTTCACCGTCGATGCCACGGGCAGGGTTCTCGAGCGCATCGCCTAAGACCGAGACGCAGCCGTCCGGTCGAGACATGCGACGAACGCGTCGTACAGCTCTGCACTGTCCCGATCCGTGTTCGCTATACAAGTTGCGCCCACCTTGCCGAAATCGTGCAGCGCTCCCAGCAGGTGCAACAGGACGCCGGTTCCAGTGTCGGGGTTGAACGCCAGACCGGCGTCTGCAACGCACGTGATGACATCTTCGGGGCACAGCCCTTCGTAAGCGGCGGATTTCAGGTTGTCGGTCGCGAAGTAGGTCTTGGGGCCGGTTCCCGTCATGAGCTCCCCGGTGGAGGCCTCGTAGTTCCCACGTAACGCCAGGTTCGCCATGAAGTAGGGATGCGTGGTCCCGCCCATGCGTAGGTTGATCTCGCTCAGGTATATCGCCCTGCCCTGACCTTCGGGGATCACGATGAAGTCGATCCCGAAAACTCCGATGACTCCCTCGGCGGCCAGCTCCGCGCCGACCCTTGCCGCGAGCTCGTGGATCGTCTGCCGGTACTCCACGCGCGCCGGGAACTGACACCCCAGGTATACCTGGTTATCCAGCCCGCCCAACACCTGATCGTGCGAGGACACCACCTCAACCGACCCGATCGCGCAGATGCGCAACTGGACGCTCGGCGACACGAGCCCATCCGTTCGCTTCAACTCCTCAACGATCCCGCCCTCATCCTTCAGTTTCGCTGCGAAGGTCGGCCAGGTCTCTTCGGCCGCACAGAATGACGACCTCGAGCGAGCTATCGGGGCAACCGGAGCGTCCAACTCGACCACGACGTTGCCCTGCCCCGAGAACCCGTTGTTCAGCTTGATCACGACCGCCTCTGCTTGGGGCAGTGACGGACGGAGTTGCTCGATGACATCCTCAACGTCCTCTAGCTCGTGAAGGTCCTCGGCCCCCTTCAGGATCGGCACACCGGCTCGGCGCGCGATCCGCCGGCCCCCGCTCTTAGATCCCCACCGGATCAAGTCCGGACGAGGGCCGTAGAGAGGGATACCAAGCAGCTCACCGAGATCGGCTTCGAGTGGAGTGACGTTGAAGGGGACCAGGCAGGCATCGTCGCCGGCGATGAGCCGGGAGATCCGTTCGACGACCTCGGGTCGCTCGAGGAGCTTGGCCGACAACGCGCGCACCTCGGGGTCACCGAGATCGATCAACGTCAGTCTCTCTCGAGCGCCCTCGGGATCGTCAAGGAAGCTGAGGTAGTAGTCGATCACGGCGGCGGCGATCGGAAGGGCCGTGACATAGACGACGCGCATCCCGGGGTTGCGCAACAGGAGCAGAGTGAACAACGATCTCTCCTCGTAGCGGACGAGACCGGTGATCTTCCTGAGCTCGGTGGCGGGAAAAGTGATCGAGGGCAGGACCACGACGCATCCCTCCGTCAAGCCGAGCAGCCCCACGTCAACGATCCCGTGTCCGCGGGCGGTCCGCTCGGCGTCGTCAGATGAGGCGGAACCGTGGGGGATATCGGCGGGCATACCCTAGGTTAGTCGTCCGGACGGAACCGAATGGAACGCGATGCCTCAGAGTCAGGTCGATACATCCATCC
>JACCXF010000130.1 GCA_013697295.1 Actinomycetota bacterium
CGCGGCCGTCCGGTGACCGCCATGGCACCGAGGCATCCTCAATCGCATGGAGGAAGCCGGGTAGATAGGTGAACAAACGCTCGATGTCACCTCTCTGGCTCAACTGGAACTCGATGAAGTCCGCCAGGGCGTCGAAGCCTCCGGCGAGATCGTCACCTCGCCGCGCGAGGAGACCGATAGCATCTCGAGCGAAACGATCGTTTGCCGCGAACAGCCGCCTCAACTCTTCGGGCTCGTCGCCTATACCGGTCAGCACCCGATCGGCAGCGCGCATCGCGTCGGCGAACTCATCCTTGGTTCGAAGGAACTCGGCCCCCGCGCGCGGGGCGTTATCGAGCAGGCTTATCTGTTCCGGGGCAACCGATGCGAACGCGTCGGACAGAGTCGAGAGCGAACGCAATATCTCTGCGATGTCACCCCCGCGGCCCTCGAGTCCACTCGCCAGGTTCTGGATCAGCCTCCTGCTCTGCTCCGGCGGGATGTCGCTGAGAACGGTGTCGAGAGACTTCAGCAGCTGTTGGAAGTCCACCGGCAGCCGGGTGCTCGAGCGCGGGATGACGTCCCCATCCGCCAGGATCTCGTCATCCGGTGACTCGGGCACGAGGTTGACGAACTGCTCTCCCACGGCGCTCTTGCTCTGGACCTTGGCAACGACATCGTGAGGGATATCGCCGCGCCACTCGGGATCGATCACGAGCTCGATGTCCACGCCATCGTCATTGAGGACGAGCTCTCCGACGCGCCCCACGAGCACCCCTCGATAGGTGACCTCTTGATCGGTGTACACGCCCCCCGACGAAGCGAAGTCCGCCACCACTCTCAGCGGGTCACCGACGGTACCCGGGCCCACGAGACGGAGCACCACCCATCCCACGGTGACGATGCCGAGCGCCAGGACGGCGAGGAGATTGGCCACGAGTCGAGGCTTGATCCTCACGAGCCCTCCCCCGGAACGTCGCCCTTCTCGCCCGACGTATGACACGCGCCGAAGGTTTCGCACAGGATGGCATCGGCCTGGATGTAGTCGCCGGATCCATCGCCCCCGGGCCCTCCACCGAGGCTCTGGGGGAAGAGCTCGAAGAACTCGCGCAGCTGCGTGATGTCCACGCGCAGTTCCCCTTCCGCTCCGGCTAGGCCGGAGAGGACCGGTCGGAGCGCCTTGAACTGCCGGTTGAGCGCGTCCTCGTGCTTCGCCAGGAAGCGGCTATTCACGTCTCCGAAGCGCCGCAACGACGAGAAGAGTCTCGTGAGCTCGGACCCCTGGTCGGCCAGCAGAGCGTTGGCCTCTTCGGCCGAGTCGAAGAACCTGTCCAGTGTGTCCTTGTTCCGCGCGAGCGTCTCGGATGCGGAGGCTAGATCATCGATGGCGGCGCCGACGTCTTCCTTGCGGGCTGCGAGGACCGAGGTGAAGGTGTCGAGCTCCTCGATAACCTCGCCTAGTTCGTGCCCGCGGCCTTCCAGGATCACCGCCTGGGCGTGGGTGAAGCGGTTGAGACTCTCGAGTCCTCCTCCGCCGATGAAGGACGAGAGGTCCCCCAGGAAGGTTTCGATGTCCACCCTGCGCTCGGTCAATGCGAGCGGTATCTCGTGACGCTCCGTTCCGAGGTACGGGCTGCCTGCGTCCGTGGGCACGAGCTCGACGAACTGTTCCCCCAACAGCGACGTCTGACGGATGACTGCTTGCAGGTTCGTCGCCGGGACGCGCAGCTCGGGATCGATGGACATCTCGACGCGCGCCACCATGTCGCCGTCCTGAAGTAACAGCTTGATGTCGTCGACCGACCCAACCTCGACGTCCTTGATCTGCACGCCTCCGCCTTCGACGAGGTCGCCGACGTCCGTGAAAACCGCGGCCACCTCGTGCGAGGGTTCTCCCCCGCCCAGACACGCGGGCGAGACCGATGCGGCCACGATCGCGAAGAGGACGAGACGGGATCGCCTCATCTCGAGCCCCCGCGTCCTACTCCACTCCAGTACCAGCGAGCCAGCAGGACCTTCATCCGCGCGCGGCCGAGCTCGTCGGCGAGACCCTGCACCGCTTCCTCCGCGCGGGCGTCGAAGGAGCCGGCACCCCCGACGAACAGGTGCCCGGCGCACAGGTCGACGAGCTGGCGGATGAGGAATTCGAGGTGAGGGTGATATTCGTCGGGGATGAAGCTCAGGGCGGTGTCGGTGATCTCGGCGACGCCCCAATCGGGGAACAATTGCAGGAAGGCTTCTGCCAGCACCTCGAGGCGACGGCACGAGATCGTGTCGCGCGAATCGATCCGGTAGTTGTATGCGGCGCGAGGGCTTCTCGGCGCCGCCTGGCGACCCGTATAGGCGTGGATGCCCCGGCCCGCCGCGTCCGTTGCGCCCACGGCCTCGGCGATCACGTTCGTCCACTTGAGAGCGTTGACCAGCGCCGTTCGATGCCGGAGGACATCGTGCAGGACGGTGTCGATCCGAGCGAACGCCTGACCCAGCTCATCCCCGCTCTCACGAACCAACGTAGATCCCTCGGTCGACAAGAACGCCACGTTCTCGATCGTTCCTTCCAGCTGTTGCTGGTCTTGGGCGAGCGAGCTCACGACCAGTTGGAACCTCTCGTTGAGCAGCCCGATCTCGCTGGAGCGATCCGCCAACGAGAGGAACAGTCCGTCGAGGCTCGAGATCAGCTCCCGGATGTCGGTATCGGATCGGGCGAGGTTCTGGAGTACGACCGCGGAGTTGGACAGCGTCCCGGCGAGCGCACCCGACCGTCCTCGGGTCGCGATGTCGAGGTCGGCGATCACACGACGGAGAGGTCCCGCCTCCTCTCCTTTCTCGGGCTCGAGGGCCCCCAGCAAACCGCGTAACTGGGTGAGCACATCATCCAGTTCCGCGGGGATAGCAGTCCGGGAGAGGGACAGATGGTCCCCCTCCTCCAACGTCGGACCCGATGTGTACTGGGGGTAGAGCTGCACGTACCTATCGGCGATCACCGTCACCGGCACGATCTGCAGGCGAGCGTCGGACGGTAGTGGAACGTCCTTTCGGATCTCCATCGTCACCCGGACCGAGTCCGGCTCCGGATCGACGCGCGTGATGACGCCGACCTCAACACCCCGCACCATGACGCGCCCACCGTCGAAGAGGTTGGGCGCTTCCTCGACGTCCGCGGTCAGCGTGTAGGTGTCCTGGGGCTCGGGCCGGGCGACGCTGAAGGCGGCGACGGCCACCGCAGCGACAACCGCGAGGACCAGGATCGAGACGAGTCGCTTCATCGGCGAGCCCCCGCGGCTCGTACGAGGGCATCAGGCAGAGGTTGCCTGCCGCGCGCCGGCAGGCCGGGGTCGTCGGGCGACCCCTCGGCCACGCACGTGTCCTCGGTGATCACCGCGCAGACCTCGCCCTCGATGAAGCGTCCGAAACTGGCGGGCTGAGCGAACATCTCCTGGGCGATATCGATCTCGCCGAGCGCCTCGTCGATGGTGTCCATCTCGGATTCGGCGAGGACCAGGATCTTGTTCAGGTCGGCGACCCCGAGATTGATCGAGCCGCGGGCGACCTGGATCAGCACGCCCAGGTTCTCGGTGAGGTCACTGGTGGCCGCGAGCAGAGACGACACCGTGGCTCGGCGATCGGCAAGGGTTCCCAGCACGTCGGCGCCGCGGCTGAGCACCCCCTCGAGGTCATGGCCCGTGGCCTCGAGCACAGCGGTCGCCTGAGCGCTGCTCTTCAGCAAGCGAGAGATGTCCGCGCTCTTGCCGCCGAGCACCTCGCCGGCGCGATCCAGAGAGGAGAAAGCCCGTCGCAGTTCGTCACGAGCCGGGCGGACCGTGCGGCCGAGAGTGACGAGCATCTCCCGGAGCGCCACCTTGTCGATCTCTTCGAGCACCGCGGTGCCTTCGGTGGCGGCTTGATAGATATCGAAGGGCACCGTCGTCTGCTCGCGCGGGATGAGAGCCCCTTCGTCCAGGAATCCTCGAGTCACCGAGTCGACGTCATCCCCCGCGGCCGCCGCCTCGATGAACACTCGGGGGAACTGAAGATCGATGAACTTCTGGCCGAGCAACGTCTTCAGCTTGACCTCGAGGTGCGTCTCCTGAGGGATGCGGACCTCCCGATCGATCTCCATGGTCACGCGGGCTGCACCTGGCGCGAGGCGCAGCGACTTGACCTGGCCGACCTTGACGCCTGCGACCCGGACCTCGTTCCCGGGTTGCAAGCCCGCGGCGTCCTTGAGATCGGCCGAGATTGTGTACACGCCACGCAAACCCTCGAAGCGGTTGATGGAGAAAGCGAGCCCTACCGCGGCCGCGATCAGGAACAGAGACACGATGCCCACGAGGAACGGCCTGCGTTCGCGAACGGACTTCATGGCGTTCCTCTGCGTCCGCAGATGCCGAGGTCGTCTTTGCAGGCATCGATGAGGTGGATCATCGACCACTGTCCGTACGAGTTGACCCGTTCTACTCCGACCAGCATCTCAGGCAGCGCGCGCACGGCGCCCCGTAGATCGGCCCGCTTGTCATCCACCGCGTCGAGGAGCGTCGCCAGGTCATCGATCTCGTCCGCGATCGCGGCGTCGTTGCTGTCGACCAGCCGGCCGAGCCGGCCGGCTGCGGCGTCTAGAGATACCAGCGCTGCCGCCAGCTCGTCCTTGTTCGCCTGCAGCTCTCCCAGGAAGGTATTGAGGTCCGCAACCGTGGACTGCAGCTGCTGGTCGCGGCCTGCGATGTCCTCGGTGACGACGTTGAGATTCCGAAGCAAGGTCGTCAACTGCGAGTCTCTCGATGCAACGACGTCAGAGATGTCGGAGATGTTTGTCAGGAGGCTTTCGATCTGGCCGCCGCGGCCCTTCAATGCCGTGACCAGCGCGCGAGTCACCGTGTTGATGTCCTCAGGATCCGTCGAGCGGATCAGAGGTCGAAGGCCATTGAACAGCTCGGTCAGGTCAAACGCTGCTTCCGTTTGAGCGAGGGGGATCGTGTCGCCCGCCTCGAGCAGACCGGCGGCCCCCGTGTGCCCCTGGACCAGCGTCACCATCCGCTGGCCGATCAGGTTCCGGAAACGCACCTCTGCGTTGAGGTCGGCGGGAAGCTCGTTGCCTTCCTCGATCGACATCGTGACCAACGCCAGGCCGTCTTCGAGCTCGATCGACTCGACCCGGCCGACCGTGACGCCGGCGGCCTTGACGACGTCGCCCTTCAGCAACCCGGTGGCGTCCGTGAATTGGGCGGTGATCTCGTAGGGCTCGGCGAACAGTTGGAAGTTCCCGATGAGGGTCGCGATCCAGACGGTCACGACCACGGTCACCGCCGTGAAGATCGCGAGCTTGATCGAGGTCCAGCTCAGCCCGCCCATCAGGGGGCCCCCTCGACGTCCTCGGTGATCCCGGCCTCGAGCAGGCGGATCAGGCGGGGCGAGGCCTTGCGGCCCAGAGCGTCCTCCAGCGCCTCGCGCGCGGAAGCGCGACCCGAGGCGGTGCCCTCGAGTGAGCGAAGCAGGCCCGGGTCGCCGGGATCGCTGTTCGCGGGAGCCTGACCCCGCCCGTAGAGGCCGCGGGCCTCCAGGCCGGGCGGTTGATAGACCTGCCAGCACGTCAGGTCGCTCTCGAACGGCCCGTCGCAGGGCTGCCGCAGGCCGGAGTTCCATACGGTGGTGAAGGCCTGCAACTGCACGATTATGTCGACGAGCTCGGTCTTGTTGTCGCGTAGTAGCTCGGCCATCGTGGCCCCGCCCTGGGCGAGCCGGCCCAGATCGTCCTCGTTCCGTTCCTGGAAAGTCGCCAGGTCGTTCAAGAAGACCGGCACAGACGACAGCGAGCTTCTGAACTCGGGGGCCGCTCCCACGAGGGCCCGGTTCGACCTGTCGAAGGCGTCGAGGAAGGCAAGGAGGTTCGCGTCGTTCTCGTTCAACCATCTCGAGAACTCGCTCAGCTGGCGAAGGCTGAGATCGAGCCGCTCCGAGCGGGAGTTCACGGCGCGCAGCGCCACCAGCCCACGGTCCATGGCGTTCCGCGCGTCGCCCTCCTGACCCGAGAAACCCTCGGCGAGCGTCCGGAAGAGGGTGGTCAACTCTCGCAACGGGATGCGCGACAGGAGATCGTGCCCGAGCTCTAAGGATCGTTCGAGCTCCACGGGCTCGACCGTGAGCCTGTCGGCGATGACGCTGCCCTCGGCGAGGAGATCCGCGGTCGAGTCGGGCGGAGGGATCAGCTCGAGCCACTTCTGCCCGAAGACGGTCTTCGATCTGATCTCCGCGCGGGAATCGTCCGGAAGCTTCACGCCCTCCTCCAGGCGGAACTCGACCACCGCGTGGCCGTATCTCGCCAAAACGATGTCCGAGATAGAACCCACGAGCACACATCTGACCTTGATGTCGCCGCCGACCGGCAGCTGCTGTCCCACGCCGGGCGACGAGAAGAAGGCCCTCACGGGCCGACCGGACGCGAACCCTCCCTGCAGGAACGTCCACGTGAGCCCGAGCGCGGTGGCGAACAGCGCGATGGCCGCCAGGCCCAGCGCCGCTCTCGTCGCGCGATAAGAGGTGGACGTCACCTAGGTCCGCCGTCGCTCAGTGTTCAACCCCACACCTTCAGTCCGCTCGTTCGGTTATTGGCTCCAACGCGCAGCAGGGCGCCCCGGAAGGCGCCCCGCCGAGATGAGAAACCTAGTGTTACTGACCGAGGACGATTACCTGGCCCTCTCCGTTCGGGCCCGCCTCGCCGGCGCACCGGATCGTCAGGGTGTCCGTCAGGGTGAGGCCGTTGCCCAGCCCGACGAATTCGTTCGGATCACCCGCGTTGGTCCGCAGCCTCATGAGAGGGAGC
>JACCXF010000154.1 GCA_013697295.1 Actinomycetota bacterium
GCGCTGACGTAAGCGTGATTTCGTAGATCCATCTGGAAGTAGCGACGAACCATGTTCTGAAGGATGAATGCGTAGGCGCCGAGAAAACCGAAGCGGAGTGCTTCCTGAGGGAGCTCGGGAAGACCGGAGAGTGGAAGCGTCACAAAGATGTTCAGATCGCGGGCGAGCTCAGGCTGTACGACGATCGTCCACCCGACGGTGAAAAGAGCCGTCGCGAGGATGATGGGGGAGAACGCATCTGCACCGATGCGCTCCGACAGTTTCCGATCTCTACCGATCCGCTGATTGTCGTCGCGCCTGCGGCGGCGGCGCGATTCTGGGACCGTGCCACGACCGTAGGCCGCCTCGAATTTCTTGAGATAGATATTCCTCGCCACGGCGTCGTCGACGAGGTCCTTGGGAACGACCTCGTCCCACTCGCTCCAGTAGGTGGAGCTTGGTGGAGGCTTTGGAAGGTTCGTCGTGTCGTCGATGCGCAGGCGATAGAGATTCAGGACGTATTCGTCGTACAGACCGGTGCCCTTGACGGAAATGAACTGCAGGAAGAGCCATCCCGGAAGCACGGAGAGGAACAGGACTAGGAAGATCTTGAGGAGGAATATCTGGTCCCCCCGGTCGAGCAGCGTCGTCGATACGATGGTAAGAGCGACCACGAGCAACAACACGAGCAGGCGGAACGTGCGTGAAAGCGAACGAGCCCAACGTTGTCTCTTGGTCAGCCGGTCGACCTGGTCGGTGTCATCCGAGCCTCGGTGATCGTCGATCGCGAAACGTCGGTTCTTCGCAGTCCCAGAATCCAGGCTCACGTCGATCCACCCCCACCTTTTTCCATGACTCCACCTAAATACTGAGAACGGGGCGTGTCACTCCCCGAACTGAGTCGGTTCCTCATCCCGCACGGGGGAGAGGGAAGCGGACTTTTCTCCACGAGCCGGTCGTAACCATCCGATAGAGCGAGGGTCCATCCCGTCGCATTGCTCACGCGCGCCTCAACGGCGACCTCACCGGGGTCCTTCCGCTCAGATCGAACGCGTAGGTTTCTTTGAGCGCGGTCTGACCGCTGTTGGTCCACACCAGCAACCGGTCGCCGTCCGTCCGGATCTTGACGATCCCGAACGCGGCGCGGCTGAATGCGAAGAACGAGGGCTCGGCGTCTGGATCCACCACCGCGGCGCCTTCTTCCACCACGGCAACCCCCTGTTCCAGTTCGTGGAACTCGGGTCGTACCCATCCCTCCGTTTCGAAGAAGGCAACCATCTCGGTGACGAAGATCAGTGGCTGCTCGAGCCCGGGTCTCGAGTATTTCCCCAAGGACCCGACCAGAGTGGCGCGGGGGTGGATGTACTCCTGCTGCGCGCTCTCGTCTCCTGACGAGACGACCGAAACGACCGGGGCGACAGCTCGTAGCAGCGGCACGGAGAAGTCGGCTGATCCGTGATGGGGTGCCTTGAAAACCTCGGCACGCAGGCTGGCCCGCCCCTCGTTGTGCTGCTCCGTGAGCGTTTCGCCGGCCTGCTCGTTCAGATCGCCCGTGAAGAGGAATCGGGCTCGACCGTAGGTCATCTTCAAAACGACGGAGTGCCCGTTGATCGTGTGGGACGCGGAGTTGCCCGTGAACCGGTCGGGCCGAACGGGCTGACCTCCGAACTCTTCGTCGGTTTTCGGTGTCCCCAGGAACGGAAGGCCGGGCGCGCCATCCACAGTGACGGGGATCGGTCCTAGAACGTTCACATCGAGGCCGTCATCGCCCAGGAAGTCGAAGGCATCGTCGTCGCCCATCTCGAGGCGCTGCATCTTCACCGGGCCCCTTTGGCCGTAGGCGAGCACAGCTTGCTTCCACTCTCGGAAGGGCTCATTCATCTCTTCGTCCGGAACCGCGGTTAGATCGTCCACAAGCTCCGTAATCACTGGGCGACTGTCAATCATGGTCGTTGCGCCGAGCATCTCCGTCTCCTTGACCGAGCGGCCGTCGACCTTCGAAGGGCGCTTGACCAGCCCGTTGTGGAAAACCCGTTCTGGTTGGATGAAGAGCCGCTTGTAACTCGTGGAGCCGGCCTCCGACGCGTGTATCTCCGTCAGCCCGCGGAAGTGGTCGGCGTCGCCATGAGTGACGACGATCGCGTCGATCCGCCTTGGTTTGTCGAGAGAAGTGCTTCGGAAACGACCGGCTAGGTAGCGCGCGAACAGCTGGTTGACTCCGCCGTCGATCAAGAGGACCTTCCCGCTGGGAGTTTCGACCACGGCTCCGTCGCCCTGCTGAACGTCAACGAAGTCCACCTTCATCACTCGCGAGGCGGGAGTCTCGATTACGCAGTCCGCCGGAGCGAGATCGCTCGCGGCAGGTGGCTCGATGAACCCGTCAAGGAAAGTCCACTTGACGCTTCCGTCCGCCTGCTCCTCGAATCCCGCGGTTTTGATGCGCACGTGGGCATCGGTGATCTCTGCGACCTGAACCGGGTCACCCCAGGCGACGGTGCTCAGATAGCGGCGGTCACCGTTCGCGTCGCGCGCCCAAACCTTGGCGAGGTCCACGTTGAGGACGTGCGTGGCCATGGCTGCCTATCTCACGCCGGGCGACGCCTGCCGCTCTACCTCCGCGATAAGAGGTCGAGCGGTTGGGAGCGACTCTTTCTCCTCATCGAGGATCGCGGCGAAGGCGCGCCTGCACCAGCTCTCGAAGTCGGGATGATCGCGCGTCAGGAGGATCGAGATCATCCTCTCCGCCGAGTCCAGACGTCCCCACAGGTAGTCGTTTTCCCGGTGCGATCGCTCGAAGAATGCCGCGAAGTGGTGGAGGCCGACGCCCTTGAGTTTCCCTCCCTCGTCTTGCACCTCGAGGAGGCGGGCATCGCGGGGACTCATGCGCATCACCTCTACGAAGTCTCGTTCTCCAGCCTCCGTTAGAGCCTGGATCGGGAACAGCAGAACGTCCCAGAAGGGGAAACCCAGGTAACGGACGAGCAGGTCCCGGCGAATCTCGGCCCCCCACCCACTCGTGAGTTCGAGCAGGTCCGAGTAGAGGTCCGAGCTGAAGCCCTGCAGAGCCTTGCTGAGATAGATGCGTGTGCCGTCGGACATCCGATCGAGGTCCGCCATGTGTTTTTCCACGAAGGCATCGGGGTCGAAGCCGGGTGCCTCGTGGATTCGTTTGAGAGCCTCCTGGCCGAAGCATGTTTGGATGTCGCCGCCGAGCTCATCGTCGCCATCGGCAGCCTTGTTCAGGTGCTCCACCGCTTCGTAGAGGCGCGCCTTGGCCGCATCGAGCTGCTCTCGTTCTGGGAATCCAGGTTTGCCCGCCTCCCGATACCACCAGCTGAGGGCGGAGATAACGAAAGCCAATCTCCGGCGACCATAGTCAAGGTCGAAGTCTTTGAGGAAGTCGATCTGCGCTTTCGAAGGAACGGTGACCTTCTCGAAGAGATTCCGCTTGGCGGCCCAAGTCCTGAACACGGCGCGCACGAAATACGCTTGATTGCACTCGACCGGATAGTCACAGAGGGAGCATGCGGTCGAGGAGTAGCGGTCGACGACGGAACCGATCTTCGTGCGTATGTACGTGGCGTACGAGAATCCTGCATCGGCTTTGGCCTCTTCGTTCATCTGGGTAGCCCAAGATGCGAGCTCGGACGCTTCCGGTGCGCGCGGCAGCTCGTTCAGGTCGCCGAGAACCTTGGTGACACGATCGGAGATGTCATCGAAGCTCGTCACGATGATGTCCTGCACGCGGCGGACCTTCTCGTTGAGAGAAGCCAGTTCGATCAGGTCATCGAGGATGGGTTCCTTCTTCGGGATACCTGACACGGACCCCAGGATCGTCCCGATGGGCTTCGGCTCCGGTCCGGGCTCCGGCCCTCCTCCCGGCCCACCCGGGTCGGGTTCGAGGTAGATCAGCCTGCGGTCGACCTCGCTTGCGGCGGGTCGTTCTCGGATGGCCCGGACGACGAGTCCGAAGGGGCTGTTATCGAGCACACCACCGTCCACGAAGTAAGTGTTCTCTACGTCGGCTTCCGCCAGGTCGTAAACGCGAAAGGCGGTTCGTCGGAAGTCGTCCAGTTTCACCCCCTCCTTCTTAAGGTAACCCTCGAAACCAGCGATGCTCACGGGGGGGAAAGCGCCCGGGAAGCAGGAAGTGGTACGAGCGGCGAAGGCCAGGGCGGGGTTGTACTTCTCGGAAAAATCATCCGCTTCAGCGGAGTACTTGAACTGCAGAACATGCTTGTGTCTCTTGTCCCGGATGATCTTGGGATCTTCCAGCGACAGTTCTCGTGCGTAACCGTAGAAGTCGGTGACAGTTACGAACAGTTGAAGCTCATGGTGATCCGGAACGAGAGATCTGTTTGCACCGTTCGGCGACTCCATCCCCTGAAGCGCTTGGTACAGCCACAACGCCATGTCGTTTCCGCGCAACGGCGTCCGCTTCGTGATCCGCGAGAGCAGGTAGGGGACCTTCAGGACCTTCGGTAGCCACGATGGTGCGTCGACGAGCTGTCCGATGTCTCCCCGGTCGAACCAGAGGTCCCTCAACGCGTCTTGCGACAGGTCGTGTGCGAGAGCCTTGGCGAGATAGATCCCATTGATGCCACCGGCAGAGGTGCCGGCAATGATGTCGATGACCACGCGGGTCGCGACGTTGTTGGGATCCTTTCCGGCCATGTCTCGGAGCAGGTCGCGATAAACGCGCTCGGTCGGGGCGGTCGGTTCTTCGCCTCTCTCGTGCGCAACGGACCCGCGCACCAGTCGATTCAGCTCCTTGGTCTGCCCGTGCATGTAGATCGCCAGCGACACGCCCCCATAACAAACGAGGGCCAACCGCAACTCGCGAATGGGACCGGGGGCCGCGCGATCCAGACGAATGGTTTCCGGCGAGACAGTCGTGTCGGTCATGCGCCACCCCCAGATTGGCATTTCCTCTCTGGATATTCATGGGACCGCTTGCCGGGCGGGTTGTGTATCACCCGCGCGAGTCGACTTGCTTACTCTTACGAGTGAGGCGGGTCCCGTTTCCTTCCAGAACGTCCCAGGTGCCGTTCATGGTCCAGCGAGGCTGGATCGTTCCAGACGAGAAAGCCGCAATCTCCGAAATAGGCCGAACCCCCTTGCCAAGGACTTGTTGGAAGTGGCAAAGACTTGTTGGAAGTGGCAAAGTCAGAACCTTCCATTTCCCGTAATTTGGGTACCGGCTCGGATCTAGGGGGGCTTGACTTGAAAAGATGGCTGGTCGTTCTGCTTCTGCTCTTCCCACTCACGCTGAGCGGCTTCGCTCAAGGAGCGCCTCGTGGCGCTCAGGCGAGCACGCTCCAGATGTACGAAGCGACTGTGACGCCGGAACAAGCCGCTCAGCTGGCGGCCGATGGTTACGACATCATCGACCAGAAGGCCGCTCCGAAGGGCATGGTGCGGGTCACGCTCGTCCTTACTCGCGCCGCTGCCTACGAGCTTCGCAAGGATGGGATCAAGATCACTGTCTTTCGCAACGAGGATGGCCTCACCGCCACCCAGCTTGCCGCGAAGCAGGAAGCCGGTGGATACAAGGTGTGGCGTTCGTGGGACGAGCCGGGAGGCATCGAGGATGAGATCCGCCGCGTGGCCGCTCGCTACCCCAACATCGTCAAGTTGGTCGACCTCGGCGACACGTACCAGGGTCGGGACATCCTCGCCCTCAAGGTGACGAAGAACGCGAACGCCACGCCGGACGGAACACGGCCGGCCGTTCTCTACTCGTCGGCCCAGCACGCACGAGAGTGGATCAGCGTCGAGACCAACCGCCGCCTGATGCACTACTTCGTCGACAACTATGGGCAGAAGCCACTACCGACGAGGCTCGTGAACACCAGAGAGTTGTGGTTCGTTCTAGTGGCGAACCCCGACGGGTACGAGTACACGTTCGACGTCGACCGGCTCTGGCGCAAGAATCTACGAGACAACAACGGCGATGGACAGATCACGAACGTCGACGGGGTCGACCCGAACCGGAACTTCGACGAGCACTGGCGTTACGACGAAGAAGGTTCTTCGTCTGCGTTCTCGAGCGAGACGTACCGCGGTCCCTCGCCGGCATCCGAGCCGGAGACCCAGGCGATGCAAGGACTTCTCCAGTCGCCGGGACGGAACCCGCTCGGGAAGCGCTTCGCCTTCCAGGTGAACTATCACTCCTATGGCGAGTTGCTCCTGTACAGCTTCGGCTGGCAGGTTCAGACGACCTCCACGGACGACCCGATCTTCCTGGCGCTCTCGGGTGAGAACCCCGGCGGCGCGGCGATCCCCGGGTTCGACCCGGGCCCGGGTGCCGACCTTTACACCACCAACGGCGAGACCACCGACTACTCCCATGCCAGGGCGGGGACCCTGGCATGGACGCCCGAGCTAAGTGAGGGCCAGGTCGGAAACGGTTTCGTCTTCCCGGACAACGAAGGGCTCGTGAACGACGAGTTCGTGAAGAACCGTGCGTTCGCGATCGACGTGGCCGAGTCGGCGGATAACCCGGCGCAGCCGGATTCGAGCCTCGGCAACAAGGTACAGCCGTTCTACCCGGACACCTTTGCGACTTCGTACGGGAGCCCGCAAACGGTTCAGACGAGCGCGTTGCGCGACCTCAACCAGGATGGAAGTGCTAACGACGCGGTTTCCCTCAAGTACAGGATCAACGGCGGCAGCACTCAGACCGCCGCGACGACCGAGTGGGACGGTGGCGAGCGCTACGGCGATGCGGGCGACGTCTACTACCGGAAGGTTCGTGGCCAGGTCACCGGCGGGAACCCTGGAGACCAGGTGACGGTCTGGTTCGCCGGCGGTGGCAAGAGCAGTGAAGCGTTCACGTACACGCTCGCATCGGACTCGAACGCGGACGTGCTCGTGCTGGCAGCCGAGGACTACACGGGACTGTCGCCCAATACGGGAGGCACTTCCCCCACGTACCTGGAGTACTACCTGGACGCACTGGAAGCGAACGGGATCACGGCCGATGTCTACGACGTCGATGCGCACGATCGCACCGCCCCGGATCCGCTTGGTGTTCTCGGTCACTACGAAGCGGTCGTCTGGTACACGGGTGACGACGTGATCACCCGCAGCCTGGGCATGAAGCCCGGCACGGCAGATCCTCTCGCGCTGGACGAATTGCTTTCCGTCCGGGATTTCCTCAACGAGGACGGGAGCGATGGCGCGAAGAGCGGCGGCGTTTTGTACACCGGCAAGTACGCCGGGATGCAGTACGCGCAGGGTTACGAGTACAATCCGATCGACGACAACCCGTGCAGCACGAACACCACGTCAGACCTCTGCGTGCCGCTATCCGATGACTTCCTGCAGTACTACCTGGGTGCGTACCGTTACAACGACGATGCCGGAACCGCCGAGGACGGGAACCCGTTCGAGGTGGACGGGATCGACACGCCGTACACGGGTCTGAGCTGGAACTTCAATGGTCCGAATAGTGCGGACAACCAGGATCACACCGCTTCGTTCTTGACCACCAGCGGGATCCTCAACCCCGACTTCTACTCGGGTCCGTTCGACAGGTCGTCGGACAACTGGGCATCGTCCGAGTGGGACAGGGTCGGCGGGAACCCCTACGAGCCGAATACGGGCACCTTCTACATGTTCTCGCAGCAGGCCGATGTCTCCTACAAGCGGCTTTCGAGGACGATCAACGTCCCGGCGGGCGGAGGCAACCTGTCCTTCCAGACGTCCTACGACACCGAGCCTGCGTGGGACTTCCTGTTCGTCGAGGCGCACACCGTCGGACAGGACAACTGGACCACGTTGCCCGATCTCAACGGGCACACTTCGCAGAGCACCGGCGACAGCTGCCCAGAAGGATGGAGAGAGATCCATCCCTTCCTCGACCACTACCAGAGTTCGAGTTGCTCGCCGACCGGAACCACGGGTGAGTGGAACGCGGCCTCGGGTAATTCCGCCGGCTGGCAGGAGTGGGAGGTCGACCTGTCGGACTTCGCAGGCCAACAGATCGAGCTTTCCATCAGCTACACCAGCGACTGGTCGGTCCAGGGCCTCGG
>JACCXF010000196.1 GCA_013697295.1 Actinomycetota bacterium
GCTTGAGTGTGAGTGAGGGCCCGTCGCGATAGTCCTTTGAGAAGAGACTATCGAGCCCCGCAAGAATCTTCCGGGCCTGTTGCGGGGCTCGAGGCGCCGACTAACGGGGAAGGGGTTCCGAGGGGGCGGGGGAAGCCAAAGGCCAGCCAAGACAACAAGGAGATCGGCCGAGCGATAAAAAGAACCGGCTAGGGCCACAAAGAGCACAAAGAGAAAGGGACCCGGGGAGGGTCCCTTTCCGAACTTCGGCACTCTGACCCCGAAGGGCTGCGACGAAGGGGGGAGAATCTCGTCGCGTCCGTATCCTTCGACGCCTCGTTCCGTCTTCCTGCTCAACGCGCCGATATCTCGAGGGGCGACTGAATCGAGTGGGGGGACCTCCCAGGTCCGTTCGCCTCGCTGGGGCCTCACCGGGGCCTCACCGGGGCCTCACCGGGGCGGCGCCGGGGCCTCACCGGGGCGGCGCCAGGCCCGCGGTCGTTGACACGCCTGACGATTGAGGGACATCCTTACCGCACGACCGGTCACACCCATGTAGAGGGGAAAAGGGATCTAATGCCGCATGACCCGACCATCCAGGCGGCATCCGGCGCATTCGTGCGCTCGCTGAGTGCCGAACGGAATCTGTCGGATCACACGACCCAGGCCTACCGCGCCGACCTCATCCAGTTCGCGGAATGGGCTCGCCGGGGCGGGGTCGAGGATCTTGCCGATATCGACCGGCGGCTCCTTCGCCGCTACCTGGCCTATCTATCCCAGCTGGGATATGCACGACGTTCGGTCGCCCGTAAAGCCAGCGCCGTACGATCGCTCCTTCGGTGGGCCGTCGACCACGATCTGATCGCGGCGAGTCCCGCCGAAGATCTGCCTACGCCCAAGCTCGACCGACCCCTCCCGCGCGTCCTGAAGGCGACCGATGCGAGCCGGCTGTGCGAGACGCCTCCCGATGACGACGCGACCGGGCTGCGCGACCGGGCCATCCTGGAGCTCCTCTACGGAGCCGGGCTACGTGTGGCCGAGCTCTGCTCTATCGACCTGGAGGATGTGGACCTCCGGGGCCGCACAATTAGGGTCATGGGGAAGGGACGCAAGCAACGGCAGATGCCGATCGGTGAACCGGCAGCGAGGGGGGTCGAGACATACCTCGAAGGGTCGCGAGCCGTGTTGCTGGAACGCCGAGTCGACGCGCAACTGGTTCCCCATGCCAAAACGGCCGAAGCGGTCGAAACCGCCGAGGAGACGCATGGCGGGGTCGAGAACGCCTTGTTCGTGAACCGCAGGGGCAGACGGATCGGCCCACGCTCAGTGCGATCGATGCTCACGAGATACCTCGCCGCCGGGGGGGAACGACACGCGAGTCCCCACGCTCTGCGACACTCATTCGCGACCCACCTGCTCGATGGCGGCGCGGACCTGCGATCCGTGCAGGAGCTTCTGGGTCATGAGAGTCTCGCTACGACGCAGATCTACACGCACGTCTCGACGGAACGCCTGAGGACTGTTTATGAGCAAAGCCATCCCAGAGCATGACCCGAGGCCCCAGCCTCGAACTCGTCGCGGTGAATCGGATGCGACCGACGACAGCGTCCTGGAGGCGTGGACCGAATACAAGTCCAACGGTTCCCCGGGGGCCCGCGACGCACTCATCCTGAACTTCTCGCCTCTCGTGAAGTACGTGGCCGGCCGAGTGGCGGTGGGGCTTCCGGCGAACATCGAGCAGGCCGACCTGATCTCGTACGGCATCTTCGGGCTGATAGATGCGATCGACAAGTACGAACCGGACCGCGGGATCAAGTTCGAGACCTATGCGATCAGCCGGATCCGAGGAGCCATCATCGACGAGCTACGGGCCATCGACTGGGTGCCCCGCTCGGTTCGGTTCAAGGCGCGGGAGGTCGAGAAGGCATACACGGCTCTCGAGAACAAGCTGAAGCGACCTCCATCGGACGCCGAGATCGCCGAAGAGATGGGGATCTCGTCCGACGCCCTCAATGCGATCTACACGCAGCTGTCCACCGTTTCATTGGTGGCGCTCGACGAACTGATGTCGGTCGAGGGCGACAAGGGGGACCGCTTGTCGCTCGTCGAGACTCTCGAGGATACGAAGACCGCAGGGCCGGTGGACACGGTCGAAGCCGAGGAGATGAAGCAGATCCTCGCCGGCGCTATCAACCGGTTGCCCGAGCGAGAGAAGATCGTCATCACGCTCTACTACTACGAGGGCCTGACCCTCGCCGAGATCGGGACGGTGCTGGGCGTTACGGAGTCAAGGATCTGCCAGATGCATACGAAAGCCGTCCTGGCCCTGCGCGGAAAGATCGTCGAGGCCACGCAGGGCGACTAGGCCGTCCGACTCCACGCCTGGTGTAACCTCTTGGGGCTTCAAAAATTCACACGCTCGTCTCCCGCAGCGCACCGCTAGGTTCGCCGCGGGTTTCGGTCCCCGTACCAACGGGGTTTGACGGGCGGAGGAGTCCGGTCCCGTGGGCCGGCATAACCGAAGGAGGAACGACCATGCCGGTCGTCACGATGCGGCAGTTGCTGGAGGCTGGGGTGCATTTCGGCCACCAGACTCGCCGCTGGAACCCGAAGATGAAGAGGTTCATCTTCACGGAGCGCAACGGGATCTACATCCTCGACCTGCATCAGACGATGTCCGGGATCGAGGACTCCTACAAGTTCGTGCGAGACCTCGTAGCGGGCGGGGGGCAGATCCTGTTCGTAGCAACCAAGAAACAACTTCAGGACATCCTCGAGGAACAGGCGAAACGGTCGGGGATGCCTTACGTGAACTTCCGCTGGCTCGGCGGCATGCTGACGAACTTCCGCACGATGCACGATCGCATCAAGCGCATGCGTGAGCTCGAGGAGATGGTCAACTCCGACGCCCTCGATAGCCTCCCCAAGAAAGAGCGACTGCGTCTGACGCGGCAATATGAAAAGCTCGCTCGGAACCTGAGCGGCATAAAGGACCTCGACAGGCTGCCGCAGGCGATCTACATACTCGATACGAAGAAAGAAGAGATCGCCGTGCGCGAAGCTCGCAAGCTCGGTATCCCCATCGTGGCGGTCTTGGATACCAACTGCGATCCTGACGACGTCGACTATGCGATCGCCGGGAACGACGACGCGATCCGCTCGGGTCAGCTTCTAACCCGGATCATCGCCGACGCCGCGATCGAAGGAAAGAGCATGCGCCCCGACCAGGGTGACCAGCCCGCCGCTGCGCCGACCGAGCCCGAGCCCGAGGTCCTTCCCGGTGCGGCCGCTCAGCCCAAAGCCGAGTGGGAACTGCAGCTCGAAGCCGAGGAAGAAGCGGCGCGCGACACACCGAACGGAAAGGCGGCGGGATCTCCGGACACCGCTACCGCCCCGGACACCGCCCCGGACACCGCCCCGGACACCGCTACCGCCCCGGACACCGCTACCGCCCCGGAGCCCGCTCCGGCGGAGCCCGCTACCAAGGCGTAGGCGAACGAACGACGACGACACGACGAACGACCTAATGGAGGCAAGACGATGGCTGACATCAACGCAAAAGACGTAAAGGCGCTGCGGGATACAACCGGCGCCGGGATGATGGATTGCAAGAAGGCGCTGACGGAGGCCGGTGGGGATCTCGAGGCAGCCAAGAGGATCCTGCGCGAGAAGGGCCTGGCCGATGCCGCGAAGCGCACCGGGCGGTCGGCGTCCGAGGGGATCGTTTACACCTACCTGCACCGCCCCGACCCGAACTACCCGCCCAAGCTGGGCGTCCTCGTGGAGCTCAACTGC
The DNA here is from genome assembly GCA_013697295.1 of Actinomycetota bacterium. Taxonomy (GTDB): domain Bacteria; phylum Actinomycetota; class CADDZG01; order CADDZG01; family WHSQ01; genus JACCXF01. The sequence continues at coordinate 3,775 of JACCXF010000196.1, forward strand.
GAGACTGACTTCGTTGCGAAGACCGAAGGGTTCGAGCGTGTGGCCAAGGACATCGCGATGCACATCTCGTTCGCGGACCCGTCGTGGACGACGCGCGACCAGGTCCCCCAGCAGGTCATCGACGAGGAGTCGGCCATCTACGCCAAGCAGGCGAAGGATTCCGGCAAGCCCGAACCGGTGGTCGAGAAGATCGTGAGCGGCAAGCTCGAGTCCTTCTACAAAGAGACCGTGCTCCTGGACCAGGAATGGATCCAGGACAAGAGCAAGACGATCGCCACGTTGATCGACGAGGCGAAAGCGTCGATGAGCGAGAACATCTCGATCGGAAGCTTCTGCCGCATCCGAGTGGGCGAGGGGACCAAGGCCTAGCCATATATGTCCGACGACCTGAGGGCGACGCCGAAGTTCAGGAGGGCCTTACTCAAGCTGTCCGGCGAGGCGTTCGCGGACCCGCAGCAAGGGTTCGGCATCGATCCGAGGATCGTCGCTTCGATCGCGCGGCAGGTTGCCGAGGCTCAGAACCTGGGGACCGAGCTCGGCGTCACGGTGGGAGGCGGAAACATCATCCGCGGCCTCTCTGCGTCGGCACAGGGAACGGACCGCACCACCGCCGACTACATGGGGATGCTTGCGACCGTCATCAATGCGCTGGCACTGCAGGATGCCCTCGAGAAAGAGGGGGTGCAGACGCGCGTCCTGAGCGCGATCTGGATGCAAGAGATAGCGGAGCCCTACATCAGGCGTCGCGCTATCCGCCACCTCGAGAAGGGACGCGTGGTGATCCTGGCCGGCGGTACCGGTAACCCTTACTTCTCGACGGACACGACGGCCGCCCTGCGCGCCCTCGAGATGAACGCCGACGCCATCCTCAAGGGAACGCGCGTCGACGGCGTCTACGATTCGGACCCGCTCGTGAACCCGGACGCGAAGATGTTCCATTCGCTCGATTACATAGAGGTCCTTAATCGTGGGCTGAAGGTCATGGACTCGACGGCCATCTCCTTGTGTATGGACAACCGATTGCCGATCATCGTCTTCAACCTCAAGCCGGGAAACGTCGTGAGGGTTCTCTCGGGCGAAGAAGTCGGGACCCTGGTGCACTCCGAGTCGACCGCGTAGAAGGGAAAGCGATGGCGGATAGCAAAGAGGGGACGCTCAGGGAGGCCGACGAAAAGATGATGAAGGCTGTCTCGGTCAACCTCGAGGATCTGTCAACGATCCGCTCCGGGAGGGCCAGCCCATCACTGTTGAACCGGATCGTCGTCGATTACTACGGGACGAAGGTTCCGCTCAACCAGATCGCCAACCTCTCGGTGCCCGAGCCGCGGATGTTGATGATCACCCCCTACGATCCGAACTCCTTGAGCGCCCTCGAAAAGGCAATCCAGTCCTCGGACCTCGGTCTCACGCCCAACAGTGACGGCTCGGTCATCCGCCTGGTGTTTCCCCAACTAACGGAGGAGCGCCGCATGGAGCTCATCCGTCTGGCACACACGCGCGCCGAGGAAGGACGCGTGGCGATCCGCGCGATCCGCAGACACGCGAAGCAGGAGCTCGAGAAGATGAAGAAGGACGGAACGATGTCCGAGGACGAGGAACGCGGTGCAGAGGGGGCGCTCCAGAAGCTGACCGACAAGCACGTCGCCGAGGTCGATGAGAATCTGGAGCGCAAAGAGAAGGAACTGTCAGAGGTCTAGGCCGGACAAGAGGAGCCACCATGGCGGAGGCGGCGCGACCGCTCCCGAGCGACGAGCCGCACAACGAGAACGAGCCGATCCCCACCGGGGGCCGCTCTCTCAAGCAGGCGGTCGTCACCGCGCTGATCCTGGTCGGGCTCATCGGCACCGCCTACCTCGTGGGAACGGTGGCCTTCTTCGTTCTGGTCTTCACCGTGGTGATGCTGGCGCTGTTCGAGTTCCTCGATGGACTCCGTCATGCGAACCGCGCGCCGAACACCCCCTTCATCCTGCTCTGCGGAGCCACGATGTTGATCGTGGCGTATCTGGAACGCCCCGCCTACTACTCGATCGTCCTCGCGGTGGCGACCTTTGGTGGCTTTACCCTCGCTCTCCTGCCGGGCAAGGCACGAGCGGCGGGGAGCGATGTCGCGTGGGGTGTCCTGGGGCTCGCGTGGATCGCCGGCGGCGGGGCGGCCGCCGTCTCGATCCTCATGTTGGAACCGGGTGGGATGGCGTTGCTCATCGCTACCATCCTCACGGTTGCCGGTGACGATGTCACCGCCTACTTCGTCGGCACGCGCTTCGGACGCCACAAGATGGCCCCCTCGATCTCGCCGGCGAAATCCTGGGAGGGTTTCGCCGGAGGAGTCGTGGGGGCTCTGCTGGCCGGTGCGTTGTTTGGCTGGCTTCTCAATGAACTCAACGTGGTCGAGGGCTTGGCGCTCGGCGCGATGGCAAGCATCACCGTCCCCGTCGGCGATCTCGTCGAGTCGCGTTTCAAAAGAGAGATCGGGATCAAGGACTCGGGACGCCTGCTGCCTGGACACGGCGGGTTCCTCGATCGGTTGGACGCGATCGTCTTTACGACGCCGGCAGCGTTCATCTTCCTGCGCTTCGTTGTCTTCTAGCGGACCGCAGATGCCCTCACGCAGACGCGTCGTCATCTTGGGATCGACCGGGTCGATCGGGACGCAGGCGATCCAGGTCATGGCGTCGCACCCCGACAGGTTCGAGGTGGTCGGGCTCGTTTCGGGTTCGAACGAAGACCTCCTTCACCGGCAAGCGGCGGATCTTCATGTCGAACGAGTGGGCCTCGGCGCCCAGACCGCGCTTGACCTGGCGCGTCTGCCCGACGCCGACGTGGTGCTGAACGCGATCGTGGGGGCCGCCGGACTCCCGGCCTCGATCGCCGCGCTCGAGGCCGGGAAGACGCTAGCGCTCGCGAACAAAGAGAGCCTGGTCGCGGGGGGCGCGGCTTGCGCGGACGCAACGGTACGCGGTGGCGGCCGCGTCGTTCCGGTCGATTCGGAGCATGCGGCTCTCGCTCAATGTTTGCGAGGACTCGAGAGGGAGGCGGTTGCGCGTATCGTGCTCACGGCTTCCGGAGGTCCGTTCCGAACGCGCGCCGATCTCTCCGAGGTGACTCCGGAGGAGGCCCTGGCACATCCAACGTGGTCGATGGGACCGAAGGTCACCGTCGATTCGGCCACCCTCATGAACAAGGCGCTCGAGGTGATCGAGGCGCATCACCTGTTCGGCTTCGACTTCTCAGACATCGGGGTCGTCGTTCATCCGCAAAGCATCGTGCACGGTCTCGTCGATTTAGTGGACGGATCGACCGTCCTGCAGGCGGCGCCGACGGACATGCGCATCCCGATCCTGGGCGCTCTCTCGGCGCCCGATATCGTTCCCGCCGGACACGTGCCGGTCGACCTCGCCGCTCTGAGGGAACTGCGCTTCGAGCCCGTCGACCACGAACGTTTTCCCGCCCTCGAGCTCGCCTATCGCGCAGGAACCGCCGGGGGTACCTATCCGTGCGCCCTGAACGCGGCGAACGAAGTCGCGGTCCAGGCGTTCCTCGAGCGCTCGATCCCGTTCACCGCCATCCCGGAGATCGTCGAAACCGTCCTCGACCGGCACGAAGGCGGCGAGGCGAACGAGCTGGATGCGGTGCTGGAAGCAGACGAACGCGCCCGAACGCTCGCTCGCGTTCTAATAGGTGAGGCCCCGGCGGCCGATAAGACTGGAAATAGGTAACCACAAGAAAGCGTTAGGAATGAAGTCGTGAGCTTAGGCATCTGGCTGTTCATCCTCGCCCTGCTGGTCGTCATCATGATCCATGAGGCCGGTCACTTCGCTATGGCGAAACTCTTTAACTTCAAGGCAACGAAGTTCTTCTTGGGCTTCGGTCCCACCTTGTGGTCGTTCACGAAAGGCGAGACCGAGTACGGGGTGAAGGCCATCCCCGCGGGCGGCTTCGTGAAGATCGTCGGCATGAACCCCTACGAGGACGTGCCGCCCGAGGACCGGGTACGTTCCTACGAGAACAAACCTGCCTGGCAGCGCGCCATCGTGCTCGTGGCGGGGTCGGCTACACACTGGGTGGTCGCCTTCCTGCTCCTGCTGTTCGCAGCGCTTGCGATCGGATTTCCGGCGGGATTGAGCAACCGGCTCGAGGCGGTTACCGTCGCCAGCGCCGCGGACGAAGGCGGGCTCCTCGCCGGGGACGAGATCGTCGCCGTGGATGGCACCGAAACGCAATCCTGGAACGTGATCCGCGAGTTCATACGCGATCACGGGGGAGAACGTGCCGAGTTCACCGTACTGCGCGACGGCGAGACGCGTACCTTCACGACGACCCTGTCGCGCGGGATCTCCAACGAAGACGGATTGATCGTCGATGAAGCCGAGCCCGGAGAGCAGCTCCGCCCCTTGAAGGAGGGCGAGGAGGTCGTCGGGTTCTTCGGAGTGGAGCCGTCGATCCGCTACGAGACGGAACCGTTCCCCCAGGCGATCGGAACCGCGGCCGTTTACACGGGTCGTGCCACCGTCGAGGCCGTCAAAGGCGTCGGAGACGTGGGAAGCATGATCTTCGGCGGCCGGCTCATCGACGCGCTAACGGGCGAGGGCACGCGCGAGGCCGACGGCGAGAGCCCCGTCGGGGTCGTCGGCGCAAGCCGGATCGCCAGCGAGATCGTTGCGAGCGGTCAGTACCTGAACTTCATCGGCTTCATCGTGAGCTTCACGATCTTCATCGGACTGATGAACCTGCTGCCGCTCCCGCCCCTGGACGGTGGGCACTTGGCGGTTGTTGCCTGGGAATCGGTCACGGGTCGCAAGGTGGACGTGCGCAAGCTCATTCCCGTCGCCGCCGCCGTTATCTCGTTCTTCGTGATCATCTTCATCGCGGTGCTGTACCTCGACATCGCTCGTCCCATCAAGGTGCCGTTCTAGGCCGGCGGTTTCGGGCTAGAGGTCCAGAGTCCCCGGCCCCCCTACACTGAAAGTCATGTACGAGAAACGTAAGAGCAGACGCATCTACGTCGGGAAGGTCGCGGTCGGCGGCGGTGCCCCCGTGTCGATCCAGTCCATGACCGTCACGAAGACCGACAACGTCGAGGCGACTCTGATCCAGGTGCACGAACTGGCCACGCAGGGGGCGGACATCGTGCGCGTCGCAGTACCTCACGAAGCCGACGCGCTGGCGCTGCCCACGATCGTGGAGCAGGGCGGGGTGCCGATCATCGCAGACATCCACTTCTCGGTCCGGTTGGCGATGCTCGCGATCGAGGCGGGCGTTCACGGGCTCCGGCTTAACCCCGGCAACATGCGCAACCCAGCTCACATCAAAGAGGTGGCCGACGCGGCCAAGGAACGCAACATCCCCATCCGCATCGGAGTCAACGCCGGGTCTCTCGACAAGAAACTCGTTGCGAAGTACGGACGACCCACCTCCGAGGCCCTGGTCGAAAGCGCCCTGTACGAGATCGGGCTACTCGAAGAACACGGTTTCCGGGACATCAAGGTGTCCGTGAAACATCAGAACGTGCCCGAGATGATCGCCGCATACCGACAGCTGGCGGAGCTGACGGACGTTCCGCTGCACCTCGGCGTCACGGAGGCCGGCACCCCCAAGCAGGGGGTCGTGAAGTCCGCGATCGGCCTCGGCACGCTTCTCGCGGAGGGGATCGGGGACACGATCAGGGTCTCGCTCACCGCCGAACCGGTCGAGGAGGTCAAGCTGGGTAAGCAGATCCTCCAGACTCTCGGACTCCGCGAGGTCGGCTTCGACCTGGTCGCCTGCCCCTCCTGCGGACGGGCCGAGCTCGACGTGTTCAAGCTGGCGAACGAGGTCGAGGCGGCGATCGAGAAGATGGATCTTCCCCCGATGCAGATCGCCGTCATGGGCTGCGAGGTGAACGGGCCCGGCGAGGCTCGGGACGCCGACATCGGGATAGCGGCCGGCCCGGGTCGTGGCCTTCTGTTCGCCAAAGGGAAGCAGATCGGGTGGGTGCCGCACGACAAGCTGGTCGAGGCGCTACTCGAGCAGGCGCAGAAGGTCGCCGATGAGATCAGGGCCAAGGGTGGGTCCGAGGTAGGCGACGTTCAGGTGCTGAAGGGAGCCGGTCGTCGCCAGGCCCTCATGTCGATCGGGATGACCCCGACCGACGAGGCTTAGCGCCTATCTGCGGCCCGCGTTGGGGCGCTTGCCGTGGTTCGCCTTGTTCTTCCGCTTCGTGCGCCGCTTGCGTGCTCGCTTGGCCATTGACGCCCTTTCGTCTTTCGATCCTCGTGCCCAACGGGGTTGGACCGACGCTTTCTTAACATGCTTTCAGGGTCACCAACCCCCTGTGCTAAACTCAAAAAGCCGCTCTGAGCAGGGTTTTCGCTGCTGCTCGGGCGGTGGGACCGAGGCTTAGGTTAAAGCCCCTCTAGCGAGGGGCTTGTTCTTTGAAGGAGACGTGGCATGGGGGCGCTCGAGGAGGTCATCGACCTCGCAGAGGCCGTGGCGCGCCGCCGCTCCCTTCGTCTCTGGGACGTCGAGCTGGGAGGCCAGCCGGGCCGCACGATCGTCCGCGTGTTCGTGGACGGAGAGGAGGGCGCCGTGGATCTCGACACAGTCGCGCTCGTCTCCAACGAGATCTCGCGGGGTCTTGACCTACGCGACCCGATCCCCGGCCGGTACACGCTGGAAGTTTCATCCCCGGGGCTGGAACGAACCTTGCGACGCCCCGATCATTTCGCCCGCTCCGTCGGTCGGACCGTCGTGGTCAAAACGAGGGAGAAGCTGGTCGGCGACAGCCACCGGATCGACGGTGTGATCGTGGGGGCCGAGGAGGCCGTGGTCGTGATCGCAGCGGCCGACCGGGAAGTGGACGTGCCGTACGACTCGATCAGATCAGCAAGAACGGTATTCGAATGGAGTTGACATGAAGATCCCAATGGACTCGCTGCGCGACGTCGTCAGGGAGCGAGGCATAGCGGAGGAAGCACTCGTTGAGGCCATGGAGAGAGGCCTCGCGTCCGCTTACCTACGCATGACCAACGCCGATGACACTCGGCGAGCCCGCGCGATCATCGATCCCGAGACGGGCGACATCACGGTGTTCGCACAGGACGTCGAGCTCGACGACGACGGCGACGACTACACCGTCCTGAAGGAATGGGAGGACACTCCCGGTGACTTCGGACGCATCGCCGCCCAGACGTTCAAGCAGGTCATCCTTCAGAGCCTGCGCGAGGCGGAGCGCGACCAGACGTTCGGCGAGTACTCCGGTCGCGAGGGCGACATCGTTACGGGGATCGTGCAACAGCAGGACCACCGGTACACGATCCTCGATCTCGGAAAGACCGAAGCCCTTATGCCTCCCGCCGAGCAGATCCCTCACGAGCGCTACGAGCACGGGATGCGCCTCAAGGCCTACATCGTCGAGGTTCGAAAGTCGGCGCGCGGTCCTCAGATCATCGTGTCCCGAACCCACCCGGGGCTGATCAAGAGGCTCTTCGAGCTCGAAGTTCCGGAGATCCTCGACGGTGTGGTCGAGATCCGGGCCGTCGCGCGCGAACCGGGACACCGGTCGAAGATCGCCGTGGTGTCGCTCGATCGGAACGTCGACCCCGTGGGCGCATGTGTCGGCTCCAAGGGTTCGCGCGTCCGCATGGTCATGAACGAGTTGCGCGGCGAGAAGATCGACATCATCAAGTGGACGGAGGCGGTTGAAGAGTTCGTTGCCAATGCACTGTCGCCGGCAAAGGTGAAAGAGGTGCGCATCCAAGATGCGGGCCAGACGGCTCTCGTCATCGTGCCGGACTATCAGCTGTCGCTCGCGATCGGCAAAGAGGGTCAGAACGCCCGACTTGCAGCGCGACTAACGGGCCTGCGGGTCGACATCAAGTCCGAGTCTCAGATCAGGGCCGGCGAGGAAGCCGCGGCTCGCTCGGCGGCACAGGCCGACGCTGCGACCGAAGGGTCAGCCGACGAGGACGCGCCGGAGACCGCGGAATCACCCGAGGACGCGCCGGAGACCACGGAACCACCCGAGGCGGCGCCCGCGGGGCAGGAACCCGCGGCCGCAGCCGACGAGGTCGTCGTTGCGGAAGAGGAGGCAAAGTCTTAAATCCCCCGGTGGGAGCCGGGACTAAGATGGGCAACGCTCCGATCCGGACCTGTGCCGGTTGCCGGCGCAGGCGCCCGCAGCCCGAACTGATCCGGGTGGTCCGGGGGCCGGACGGGGTCGTGAGTCTGGATCACGACGACGCCGATCGGGGATCATCGGGAGCGTCCGTCACCGGGCGGGCTCCCGGACGAGGTGCGTACGTCTGCGCTGACGGTTCGTGCGTCGAGCGTGCCCTCCGGACGGGCGCCTTGGTGCGAGCGCTGGGACCGCACGGACCCGAGGTGGCTCAGGACCTCAGAGCGGCGACGAAGAACCGAGTTTAGGAAGAATGAAAGGAACGGATGGCAAAGCCTAGGGTGCACGAGGTCGCTAAAGAGCTCGGGCTCTCCTCCAAGGAGGTGCTCGCGCACCTCGACGAGATCGGAAATCCGGCGAAGAGCCATTCCTCGACCATCGAAGAGGAAGTGGCAGATCGCGTGCGAGCGGACCTGGGCAATGGGTCCAAGGCACCGGGCACGAAGACCACCGCTAAGAAGAAGTCGACGGCCAAGCCCGCAGCGCCGCCGAAGACGGCGGCGAAGAAGACCACCGCGAAGGAACCGAGCACCAAGGCCCCTGCAGAGAAGTCGACGGCCGCGACCACCGTGCCGGAGCCGGTCCCCGCGACCACCGTGCCGGAGCCGGTCCCCGCCGAAGCCCCCGTCGCTCGGGAGCCCGGCCGTCCGGTAACGCCGGCGCCGGCCGCCGTCGAGACAGAAGTTCCCTCGGTGTCCGCTCCGATCACCGTGCATCGGGGGATCTCCGTACAAGATTTCGCAGGCAAGGTGGATCGCTCACCGGCCGAGATCGTGAAGGTGTTGGTGGGCCTCGGCGAGATGATGACTGTCACGCAGTCGATGAGCGATGATGCGGTCGAGCTGGTCGCCGAGGAGCTCGGTATCTCAGTTGCGGTCGTCGATCCGGCTCTGGAGGAGCTGGCGGCGGCGGCCGGCGTCGAGGACGAGGACGAGGACGTCGACGAGTCCGAATTGGTCGTACGTCCTCCGGTCGTGACCGTTATGGGGCACGTCGACCACGGCAAGACCTCGATCCTCGACGGCATCCGCAGCGCCGACGTCGCCGGTGGCGAAGCGGGCGGCATCACGCAGCACATCGGCGCGTATCGCGTTCGGCACAACTCCCGCGAGGTGACCTTCATCGACACCCCGGGTCACGAGGCTTTCACAGCCATGAGGGCCCGCGGGGCCCAGGTCACCGACGTCGCCGTATTGGTGGTCGCCGCCGATGACGGGGTCATGCCTCAGACGGTCGAGGCGATCGACCACGCCAAAGCCGCAGGCGTCCCCATCGTCGTCGCGGTGAACAAGATCGATCGCCCGGAGGCGGATCCCACGCGCGTTCGCCAACAGCTCTCCGACCATGGGTTGCTTCCCGAGGAATGGGGGGGCGACACCGTGTTCGTGGATGTCTCCGCGAAGCAGCGAACCAATCTCGATGGTCTTATCGAAATGATCCTGCTGGCGGCCGACGTCGGATTGGATCTCCGCGCGAACCCGAATGCGTTGGCGAGCGGGAACGTCATCGAAGCGCACCTCGACAAAGGCCGGGGACCCGTCGCAACCGTGCTCGTTAAGCGGGGCACCCTGCTGCCGGGGGACCCGTTGCTTGCGGGCGTCGCGTGGGGCCGGGTACGGGCCATGCTCGATGAGCGCGGCGAACAGATCGATGAGGCGGGACCGGGTCAGCCCGTGCAGGTTCTCGGCTGGCAATCGATGCCTCAGGCCGGCGATGAGTTCCGAGTGATGGACGACGAGAAAGAGGCGCGACAGTTCGCGTCCGAGCGCGAGCAGCACCGGCGCGCCGCCGAGCTGGTCGCCCATAAGGGTGCTTCTTTGACCCAGTTGCTCGTCGCCACCCAACAGGGCGAAGTCCCAGAGTTGAACCTCGTGCTGAAGGCCGACATGCAGGGGACCGTGGAGGCGCTCGACGATCAGCTGGCCAAGCTCGATCAATCGCTCGTCAAGATCAACGTTCTGCGACGCGGAGCAGGCGCCATCACCGAGAACGATGTCACCCTGGCTCAGGCATCCGAAGCCATAGTCATCGGATTGGGCGTGGTTCCCACGGGCCAGGCACGTCAGCTCGCCGAGGACTCCGGCGTCGATATACGGACCTACCGGGTCATCTACCAAGCCATCCAGGAGATCGAGTCGGCCGCCACGGGCATGCTCGGACCGGAGACTCGCGAGGTGTCCCTGGGCCAGGCCGAGGTGCGGGCCACCTTCCGCGTCCCCCGGATGGGCGTCGTGGCCGGCTGCATGGTGACCGACGGCGTCATCCGAAGGAACGCGCGCGCCCGGCTCGTGCGCGACGGCACTGTCGTGTATGAGAGCAATATCGGCTCCCTCCGCCGGTTCAAGGACGACGTCCGCGAGGTCGCGACCGGCTACGAGTGCGGGATCGGCATAGACGGTTACCAGGACGTTAAGGAGGGAGACATCATCCAAGCCTTCGAGATCCAGGAAGTCCCGAGGTAGACCGACTTTTCCCATGTTCATCGGGGTGGCGCGATACGAGATATTCATCCCCGCGAGCGGCTCCCTGAAAGACAAGCGTCAAGTCCTGAGAGCGATCTCCAGCGCGGTTCGCAACAAGTTCAACGTGGCCATAGCCGAGGTCGACTACCAGGACCTCTGGCAGCGAGCGGCCTTCGGGGTCAGCTGCGTGGCCGAATCGGGAGGGCACTGTCGTCGGGTGCTTCAGGAAGTCGAGAAGGCGATCGCGCGTTCCTCATTGGATGGAGCCGAGATCGTTGGCCGTTCCATCGAGGTCCTCTCGTTCGAGGATCTCGAGCCCTGACAGCGAAGAGAGCGAGATGAGTCAACGAACCGAGAGAGTCGAGAAACTGGCACGCCAGGTGCTGGGCGAATCGATCAGTGAGCTGAAAGATCCCCGGATCGGTTTCGCCACTGTCACGCGGGTTCGGATCACAGCGGATCTTCGCCACGCCCGCGTGCTCGTGAGCGTCCTGGGGGACGAGGCCGAGCAGGATGCCACGATCGCAGGCCTCAATAGCGCGAAACCCGTACTGCGGGCGGAGCTCGGTCGACAGGTGCGGATGAAATACCTTCCGGAGCTTATCTTCGAGCTCGACCGGGGAACGGAGACGGCGGAGCGCGTCGAGAGGCTCTTGCACGAGATCGAACGCGAACGAAAGGGCGAATAGATGCGCTGGAACGTCGACGATTGGGATGCCACGGTTGAGACTCTGCGGTCGGCGAAGGCAGCGACGCTCGCCTGTCACGTGAACCCCGACGGCGATGCCCTCGGGTCGCTTCTCGCCACTCACCTGGGCCTGAAGAAGATGGGAGTCGGTTCGACGCCTACCTGGGGAACGAGCCCGGCGAAGATCCCCTTCGCCTACACGTGGATCCCGGGCGCGCAGGACATCGTGCAACCCGAGGATGCGCCGGCCGCTGAGGTGTTCATCGCTCTCGATTGCGGCGCTGCCGATCGGCTTGGCGATCTAGAAGGTCCTGCGCGCGCCTCGAAACGACTGATCAACGTGGACCATCACCCGGGGAATGAGAACTTCGGCCACCTCAACGTCGTGGTGCCGGACGCATCCTCGACCGCCGAGCTGGTGGCGGGCCTGCTGCAGGATGCAGGGGTCGAGTTCGACCGGGACATCGCGACGTGCTTGTACGCGGGCATAGTCACCGACACCGGGCGCTTCCAGTATTCGAACTCCACCCCTGCGACCCTTCGGCTGGCGGCGGATCTGCTCGAGTACGACGTACCTGCTCCGGCGATCGCACAGGAGGTGTTCGAGTCGTCACCCTTCGCGTACCTGAAGCTCGTCGGGCACGTTCTGGAGCGGGCGGTTCTCCATCCAGATGCCAGCTTCGTTTATTCGTGGTTCACCCGAAGCGATCTCGAGGAATCGGGGGTCGATATGGATGAGACCGAGAAGCTCATCGATCTCGTGCGTTCGACGCGAGACGCGGACGTGGCCGCGATGTTCAAGGAACAGCCAGATGGCCGCTGGAGGGTGAGCATGAGGTCCAAGAGCGGAGTGAGCGTGGGGGCCCTGGCGCGCGCGCGGGGAGGGGGCGGTCACGAGCTGGCCGCCGGTTTCACCGCACCCGATCTAGAGGCCACCGTGGCCTCCCTGCTCGACGAGCTTCGCGGAGCAGCGTGACCGACGGGGTGGTGGTGGTCGACAAGCCCGCCGGCATGACCTCACACGATGTCGTCGACGAGGTGCGACGGAGGCTGCACGAGCGCAGGGTGGGACACGCGGGAACACTGGATCCGGACGCGACCGGCATCCTCATCCTCGGGATCGGGAAGGCGACGCGCTTCCTCTCCTATGCACAGGCGTCGCACAAGCGCTACCTGGCAGTGGCCCGATTCGGCTCCACCACGACAACGCAAGATGCCGCCGGTGAGGTGCTCCAGGAGAAGCGCGCAGACGTCACGCAGAAGGACGTCGAGGATGCATTGCCGGGCTTCACGGGATCCTTACAGCAGATCCCCCCCATGGTGTCGGCCGTGAAGGTCGGGGGCGAACGCCTCTACAAGAAGGCTCGCCGGGGAGAGAACGTGGAGCGGGACCCTCGGGCGATCGAGGTGGAGTCTCTCGTTCTCCTGGACTTCGCGCCCGGCGACCAGCCGAACGCCACGCTCGACATCGTGTGTTCCGGGGGTACCTACGTGCGGACGCTGATCCACGATCTGGGACAGAGCCTCGGGTGCGGAGCCCACATGGCATCGCTGCGCCGGACCGAAGCGGGCGGCTTCAAGGAGGCCGACGCGGTACCGCTTGCGTCCGTGACTGCAGAGACGGTGTTGCCGATGGCGGAGGTCGTGCGCCAGCTCGACCGGCTCGAGATCTCCGAAGAGGACGCGTTGGCGGTCGGCCACGGACGCCCCCTCGCCCAGCCGGACGGGCCGGTTCGAGCCCCCGTCGCGGTCATGCGCGATGGACGTCTGCTCGCGGTGTACCGGCCCGAGGGGGACAGGTTGGTCGCCGATCGCGTGGTGCCCGAGTGATCACGGCCGTCGGGCTCGACGCCCTCTCTAAGCCCGAGGGGTCCGTGGTGACGATCGGCACGTTCGATGGCATGCATCTGGGTCATCGGGCCCTCATCGCCCGCACGAAGGACGAGGCCAGGCGGCGCGGTCTGGTTTCTGCGGTCGTCACCTGGGATCGACACCCGAACGCGACGCTTCGGCCCGATGCGGTTCCGCTATTGCTGTCGACGCCGGAACGCAAGGTACAGCTGATCGAGGAGCTGGGAGTGGACATCCTTCTTGTCCTCCCGTTCGACCGCGAGTTGTCGCAGTGGCCCCCCGAAAGATTCGTTCGTGACGCCCTCGTGAACGGGCTTGCAGCGCGAGCGGTCGTCGTCGGCCAGGGGTGGCGCTTCGGGCACAGGGCCGCCGGCGATGTCGCCCTGTTATCGGAGCTCGGCGGGGACATGGGGTTCGATGCCGAAGGGTTGCCGTTGGTAACGGTGGCCGGGGAGCCCGCGTCTTCCAGTCGGGTGCGCGGTTGCATCTCCGCTGGGGACATGGTGTTGACGCGGGCACTTCTAGGGCGTCCGTTCGCGCTCGAGGGCCGCGTGGTTCCGGGCGACGACCGGGGTGCTTCGCTGGGATATCCGACCGCCAACGTGACTCTGGATCCGGCGATCGCGGCGCCTCCTCGCGGCATCTACGCGGGTCGAGCGTGGGTCGAGGACCAGGTCTATCCCGCCGCCATAAGCCTCGGTGTCAAGCCCACCTTCGGAGGCGACCCGGATCGGTCGCCACTGGTGCTGGAGGCCTTCTTGCTCGACTTCGTGGGTGACCTCTACGGGGCCGATCTACGGATCGAGTTCCTCGAGCGGCTGAGGGATGAGCTCAAGTTCGACAGCGTGGACGAGTTGGTGGCCCAGATGGACCGGGACGTGACCGCCACCCGGCGGCTTCACGACCGCCCGGAGGCCGTCTGACCTGCTACCATGAGCGGGCCCGTGTGGCGAGAAGTCTCCGCCCGGGCCCTCCCAGCACGGCATCTAGAAGAGCGTCCACAGATGGCATCTACCAAGAGGAGCACGGAACACGCCCATGGGCCTTGTGAAGGAAGAGAAACAGAACATCATGGCGGACAACGCCCGCAGCGACGGGGACACAGGCTCCCCCGAGGTGCAGGTGGCGGTCCTTACCAAGCGGATCTCCGATCTGACCGAACACCTCAAGATCCACTCGAAGGACCACCACTCCCGCAGAGGGTTGCTGGTGATGGTGGGCCGGCGTCGTCGCCTGCTGGACTATCTACGCCGGGAAGACGTCGAGCGCTACCGGACGCTGATCTCAAAGCTCGGTCTCCGCAGATAAGCAGGAACGTGAGGCCGCCAGGCGGTCCCCACGTGAACCAATGAAGACGCAAGGAGAGGCGCCTCAGGGGTCGGTTATCAGTTGCAAGCTCGCCCGAACGAGCGGGCTTGCAACTGAGAATCGGCCCACCCGGCTCCTCTCCTTGGACACGAAGTCCGGTGCCTGGCGGCTCCGGGCCAGATCCCAAGGAGGGATTTACATATGAATCCGGAAGGCACATTCGTCGAACGAAAGATCGGCGACGAGGTATTCCGAATCGAGACCGGCCGCATCGCCGGTCAGGCGAACGGCGCAGTGCTTGCGTCCGTGGGCGAGACGACGGTCATCGCCGCCGCCACTTCGTCCGACCCCAGAGGGGCCGGCGACTTCTTCCCGTTGACCATCGACGTCGAGGAACGTATGTACGCCGCAGGCAAGATCCCCGGCAGCTTCTTCCGCCGCGAAGGGCGTGCCAGCGAGAAGGCCATCCTCAACGCCCGCTTGATCGACCGACCGCTGCGCCCATCGTTCCCCGATGGTTTTCGGCATGAGGTCCACTGTGTCGTCACCGTTCTTGCGGTCGATGACGAGAACCCGGTGGACATCCTCAGCGTGAACGCCGCATCTGCAGCGCTCGCGCTGTCCGACCTCCCGTTCGAGGGCCCCGTGGGTTGCGCACGGGTCTCGCACATCGACGGGGACTGGGTTGCGAATCCCGGCTACGAGGAGCAGGAAAGAGCCACGATCGAGGTCGTCGTAGCCGGCCGGGTCAACGATGCCGGCGAGGTCGACATCATGATGATCGAGGCCGGCGCTTCCGAGCGCTTGTTCGATCTCGTAGCGGACGGCGCCACGCCCCCTGATGAGGAGCTACTGGCCGACGGCATCGAGTTCTCGAAGGCCTACATCGCCGACACGATCGCTCTTCAGAACGAGATCGTCGAGCAAGTCGGCAAGCCCAAGGGGTCCATCTCGGGTGAGAACCCCGACTTCCCCCTGTTCGTCGACTACAGCGACGACATCATGGAGCGTGTGAAGTCCGAGGTCGAGAACGAGCTGCGGGATGCGGTAGCGATCACGGTCAAGGCCGAGCGTCGTGCGAGGTTGAGCGACCTCGGAGACCGCGCGATCGAGAAACTTGCGGTGGATTTCCCCGAGCAAGAGACGGCCATCAAGGCGGCCCTGCGATCTCTGACGAAGTCTCTGGTCCGTCGTCGGATCCTGGACGAGAACGTCCGCCTGGACGGTCGTCGGACCGACGAGGTCCGCCCCATCTGGACCCAGGTGGGCGTCATCCCGCGTGTCCACGGCTCCGGCCTCTTCACGCGTGGCGAGACCCAAGCGCTGTCTATGACCACCCTCGGGATGCAGCGTCTGGAGCAGATGATCGACGACCTTTCCCCGCAGGAGAGCAAGCGCTACATGCACCACTACAACTTCCCCCCGTACTCGACGGGTGAGGCGGGGTTCATGCGGGGGCCGAAGCGCCGCGAGATCGGTCACGGCGCGCTGTCCGAGAAAGCCATCCTGCCGGTGATCCCTACGAGCGACGAGTTTCCCTATGCGATCCGCGTCGTTTCCGAGATCCTCTCCTCGAACGGCTCCACCTCGATGGCCAGCGTGTGCGGGTCGTCTCTATCGCTCATGGATGCAGGCGTTCCCCTGCGCGGCGGTAAGCACGTCGGTGGCGTGGCGATGGGTCTGGTGGCGGACGGCGATCGCTTCGTCCCGCTGACGGACATCCTCGGCGACGAAGATGCCTTCGGCGACATGGACTTCAAGGTCGCCGGCCCCGAGAACATGGTGACGGCCCTTCAGCTCGACACCAAGATCTCTGGCGTCCCCGCCCAGGTGTTGCGAGACGCGTTGATGGCGGCGAAGAAAGCTCGTCTGCAGATAATCGAGAAGATGAACGAAAGCCTCACCGCCCCTCGCGAAGAGCTTGCGCCCACGGCGCCACGAGTTATCGCGATGAAGGTGCCTGTCGACAAGATCGGCGAGGTCATCGGCCCGAAGGGCAAGAACATCAACATGATCACGCAGACGACCGGCGTCGAGATCGACATCGAGGACGACGGCACGATCCGGATCGGATCCACCGACCAGGAATCCGCCGAGCGCGCGGCCAGCATCATCGATGAGATCGCTAACCCCCGGATCCCCGAGATCAACGAGCGCATCAACGGCTCGGTGGTAAAGACCACGACCTTCGGGGCCTTCGTAAACATCTCGCCGGGACGCGATGGCCTGGTTCACATCAGCAAGCTTGGTGAGGGCCGCATCGACCGCGTCGAGGACGCGGTCAAGGAAGGCGAATCGATCGAGGTCGAGGTCACCGACATCGACAGTCAGGGCAAGATATCGCTCACGCCGGTCGCGTGGCTCGAGCGTCAAGTTGCGCAGGGTAAGACGCTCGACGAGGCGCGCGCTGCGGCCGCCAGCGGTGGCGGTGGTGGCAGCCGGGGTCCACGGCGCGACGGCGACAGGGGACGCGAGCGCGGAGGACGCGATCGTGGCGACAGTCGAGGCGGGCGCGGGCCGGGCGGTCCGCGTCGCGAAAGAGCCCCTCGCCGCGAGGGCGACACCTAAGTCTCGGGATAGTCCGAGCACGATGATCGGGAGAATGCCTACGTGAGGTTCGAGCAGACCACCCTCGATTCGGGGGCGACAGTGGTGACCGAGACGATGTCCGAGGTGCGCTCTGTCTCGGTCGGCTTCTGGTTCGACGTGGGGGCTCGGGACGAACCGGATGCGATGGCGGGAACCTCGCATTTCCTCGAGCATCTGTTGTTCAAGGGCACGCCGACCCGATCGGCCAAGGACATAGCCGATGCATTCGATGCCGTCGGCGGAGACGTCAATGCGTTCACCGGCAAGGAGTACACGTGCTACTACTCGCGTGTCATCGATGACGATCTACCGATGGCGCTCGATGTCTTAGCGGACATGATCACCAGTTCGGTGCTGGATCCGGACGAGCTCGAGTCGGAGCGCAGGGTCATCCTCGAAGAGATCGCGATGCATGAGGACGCCCCCGATGAACTGGTTCACGACCTCTTCTATCGCGAGATGTACGACGGACACGCTCTCGGCCGGCCGGTCCTCGGATACAACGAGACCATCTCGGAGGTGCAGCGGGATCGCGTGGCCGACTACTGGCGTGAGCGGTATGGAACGAGCAACCTGGTCGTGGCCGCCGCAGGCAATCTTGACCACGCCGCTCTGGTCGCGCGGGTGGACGAACTGTTCGACTCGCGGGGCGGCAAACGCACGCTCAGGACCGGCTCCGCGCCGACGCCCGGGCTGGGCATCAGGGTGCACAAGAGGCCGACCGAGCAGGCCCACATCGTGATCGGCACCGAAGGCCTGCATCACGGACACCCCGACCGTCACGCCCTGACCGTGCTCGACACGATCCTCGGAGGGGGCATGTCCTCGCGTCTCTTCCAAGAGATACGCGAGAGGCGCGGCCTAGCGTATTCGGTCTTCTCGTACCGTTCTTTGTTCGCGGACACGGGAACCTTTGCCGTCTACGCGGGCACCACTCCCCAGAATGCCGAGACGGTCATGGATATCGTGCACACCGAGATCGATTCGATCCTGACCGAGGGCATCACCGAGGTCGAGCTGGCGAAAGCGAAGGGTCACGTGAAGGGATCTCTCGTCCTGTCGTCGGAGGACCCGGGCAGCAGGATGAACCGGCTGGGCCGCCAACAGCTCACCACCGGCGAGATCCAGTCGATCGACGAGCTGATCGAACGATTCGATGCGCTCACGATGGATGACATCGGGCGGGTCGCCGCCGATGTCCTGGGCAGCGGCGGGTTCAAGACGACCATCGTCGGCCCCTTCGAAGAGGACGCCTTCGACTCCTACGCTGCCTGATGGCACCCTCGACCCGTGTAGGGGTGATCGGCGCCGAGGGTCGGATGGGGTCGGCCACGTGCGGGGCGGTCGACGCGGACGACGAGCTCAAGCTCGTGGCGAAGGTCGGTCGGTCCGACTCGCTCGAGGTCCTGGTCGAGAACGGCGCTGAGGTGGCTGTCGACTTCACCACGCCAGACGCAGTGCGGGCCAACGTCGAGTTCGTCCTGGACAAGGGCATCCACGCGGTGGTCGGGGCAACGGGTCTGTCGCCCGAGGACATCGAGGAGCTAGGAACGCGCGCTCGGGGGGGAACGGCTCGACTATTCGTCGCTCCGAACTTCGCGATGGGTGCGGTCCTGATGATGCGCTTCGCCGCCGAAGCGGCCCCCCTATTCGACACCGCCGAGATCGTTGAACGACATCACGAGAAGAAGTTGGATGCACCTTCGGGCACTAGCCTGCGAACGGCGGAGCTCATGAACGAAGCACGTGATGGGCCATGGCACGTGACTCAGACGGAGAACGAGACGCTGCCGGGGAGTCGCGGAGGCGATGTGTCCGGCATCCGCGTCCATTCGATCCGGAGCGCAGGCTCCGTCGCCCATCAAGAGGTCGTGCTGGGCTCGCCCGGCGAGACTCTGACGATCCGTCACGATTCCCTGGATCGAACGTCGTTCATGCCGGGCGTTCTGCTGGCGATCAAGAAGGTGGCGACGCTCGACGGTCCCACTGTCGGTCTCGAGCATCTGCTCGACCTCTAGGTGTGGCGCGAAGCGATCCTCGTCGGGGTGACCGCGCTCGCCGCGGCGTGTACCGGTCCAGATCCCAACCTGACGGAGAGCGGTCAGGGCCGCCCCACGGTGGCCGTGGAGTTCCCGGCCGTCGTTGCGCCGGGTTCGGTGCAGGACATGCAAGTTACGGTCGATAACCCTGGACCCGGAGACGTGTCGGTTCTCAACGTCAGTTTCACCCTGGTGGGAGTGGCGGGGGAGCGGGAGCTTCCCGACCCCCTGGTGCAGCCTGGAGCGGAGGGTGGGAGCGCATCGGTGGTTGGGATCGATCCGGAACCCGAATCGGTATCCGACGACGGCACGATCTACGTCTTCGGCGACCCCGATCCCGGGACCTCACCCGCCCCGTTCCTGGCCGAGGGAGACTCGACCTCGTTGACGTTCAGGGTCAAGATTCCCGACCGCCTCGGGCTCCTGGCGAACTCCGTGACCACCTACGACGGGCGGGATCCCACTCGTGCCCGGGGCGTCCTGGTCAAGACCGAGGTCGAAGCCAGTGCACGGTGAGACGTTGCGTCGCGTCGCAGGCGGTAGCGTGAGACGGAGCGAATGGTTCGAGCAACCCGGGTGAGCGCCCGGATGGGGAGGTAAACAAGATGGCGACATACGGAGAGGTCATCACGGCGATGCTGACGCCGTTCGGGGCCGATGGCTCACTCGACGTCAAAGCGGCGCGTTCGCTTGCGGCACACCTCGTCGACCATGGTTCGGACGGTTTAGTCGTATGCGGCACCACAGGCGAATCACCGACGCTGACCCACGACGAGAAGATCGCGCTCTTCGAGAACGTCGTCGAGGAGGTCGGCGACCGGGCGAAGATCATCGCGGGGACCGGGTCGTACGACACGGCGGAGACCATCGAGCTGACGAAGGAGGCAGTCGGCACCGGCGTGGATGCCTGCCTCGTCGTGACCCCCTACTACTCGAAGCCTCCGCAGAACGGTCTCCTCGCTCACTTCCGCGCAGTAGCCGACGCCTCCGAGCTGCCCCTGATCATCTACGACATCCCGAGCCGTACCGGCCGGCGGGTCGAACGGCCCACGATGGTGGCCCTGGCTCAGCACGAACGGATCGCAGGGGTCAAAGACGCGGTGGGCGACGCGACGGAAACCGCGTCGTTGCGCGCGGACCTCGACGCAGCGGGTGTGACCGACTTCGAGATCTATTCGGGAGACGACGTCTTGCTGCTCCCGCACGTCGCGGCGGGTGCGGTCGGCATCATCAGCGTGTGCTCCCACATCATCGGGCCGCAGATCAAGAGCATCTTTACCGCCTGGAATAAGGGCAACGCCGACGAAGCCCGGCGGACGTACATCGAGCTCTTGCCCTTGATGACGACGATGATGACTCTTACCGCCAGCCCCATCCCGATCAAGACCGCCTCGGCCATGCTGGGCCTGGAGGTCGGAGAGCCTCGGCTTCCGCTGGTTCCCGCAACCGACGAAGAGAGCAACAGCATCCGTTCGGCTCTGGAGAAGCACGGCCTTCTGTGAGCGCCGCTCGTTCGAACGGTTCCGTTCGGGTCGTCTTCTTGGGGGGCCTCGGGGAGGTCGGCCGCAACATGATGGCAATCGAGGCAGCCGGCAGGATCCTTGTCGTTGACTGCGGTCTCTCGTTCCCGAACGAGGAGATGCTCGGCGTCGACCTCGTCCTGCCGGACTTCACGTGGGTCGTCGAGCGGGCGGATCGCGTCGAAGCCGTCCTCCTCACGCACGGGCACGAGGATCATGTAGGCGCGCTGTCCTGGTTCCTGCAGCAAGTGGACGTCCCCGTCTACGGGACGTCGCTAACGCTCGGGATCGCAGGACGGCGGTTGAGCGAGTTCGATGTGAAAGCCGATATGAGGGCGGTGGCCGCGCCCGGGTCCCTCGAGCTGGGGCCATTCAAGTGCCGCTTCTTCACCGTGTCCCACTCGATCCCCGATGCCATGGCGGTCGCTCTGGATACGCCGGGGGGTCGCATCTTCTACACGGGAGACTTCAAGCTGGATCCGTCGCCGATCGACGGGAGACACACGGATCTCGAGGGGCTGGCCGAGATGGGGCGCGAAGGCGTCGACCTCATGTTGTCGGATTCGACCAACGCCGAAACACCCGGACGAACACCTTCCGAATCGATCGTGGGGGACGCGTTGCGTGATGTGTTCACCGGAAGTTCCGGCCGGATCATCGTTGCGTGCTTCGCATCCAACCTGCATCGCATCCAACAGGTCTGCGAACTCTCGGAGTCGAACGACCGCAAGGTCGCCTTCGTCGGCCGCTCGATGCTTGCCAACGCCGACGTGGGGCAGGAGCTTGGACATCTGCGCGTCGATCCCAAGACGATCGTCGAGCTCGACAAGATAGAGCAGTACCGCCCGGAAGAGATCACGATCATCTGCACGGGATCGCAAGGCGAGCCACTGTCCGCTTTGTCACTGATCGCCTCGGGCGAGCACAAACACATCCGCTTGCGCTCCAACGACACCGTCATCCTGTCGGCCAGTCCCATCCCTGGCAATGAAAGCGCTGTTCATCGTGTTCTCAACGAGCTGTTTCGCGTCGGGGCCGACGTCTATCACTCGGGCATCGCGCGCGTCCATGTATCCGGTCATGGCGCCTCCGAGGAGCTCCAGGAGATGGCCTCGCTCATCCGGCCGCGACATCTCGTTCCCGTGCACGGCGAGTACAGGCAACTCGCTACCCACAGGAAGCTCGCCGAGGCCGTTGGTTTCGCCAGCGATCAGATAACCATCGTCGAGGACGGCGACACTCTCGAGCTCAGGAACGGCGTGACGATCAGGGGTGAGCGCGTGCAGGCGGGGATGGTGCTCGTCGATGGCCTCGGCGTAGGCGATGTAGGTCCTGTCGTACTTCGCGATCGCAAGCATCTTGCCGAGGACGGCATCCTCATCTGCGTCGTCACGATCGATGCCCAGTCGGGGGAGTTGCTGGCCGGCCCCGACCTCATCAGCCGCGGCTTCGTGCACATCGACGAGTCCCGGGAGTTGCTCGAGGATGCCACCGACCGGGTCCAGGTGGCTCTCGAGGCGCTCGAGGCGGAGCACGTCACCGACTGGGGCGCGATCAAGAAGGTCTGCCGGCGCTCCCTGGGCGAGTTCGTGTGGCGCGAAACCCGCCGCCGCCCGGTGATCCTCCCGGTGATCCAAGAGGTCTAGGGCGGCCCTCGATAGCCCTCTGAAAAACCCCTGGTGCACGCGGTGCACGCGGTGCACGTGCACCAGTTGCACCAGTGCACCAGTCGGTCTGAAAAGGACCCCGGCCGTCGAGACGGCCTGTCCCCCCGCAGCCCCCCCTGTTTCCATGCCCGCACGCGGCGGACTGCTGACCACAGCACTTGCTCCCGCCAGCCACGAAGCGGCGGGCGCTGACTACAGCCCGTGCTTAACGGCCGCCACTTCGTGCCGGCCTGCGGCAACCCAGTGGGGGGATCGGTCGCCGCGGCGACTTACTCCCCCCAGACCCCCCTCCCGCGCGGCGGGCATGCTAGGGGCTATTTCGTGTTACGGGTGTTAACTACTGTTACAGTTGTCCGCACTTTGGCTACTCGATCCCGCAAGTCGACCCGCAAGCGCAGGCCGGCGCCGAAAGGGCGTCCCCGGCCTCGTTCCGGCGCGGGCCGGCGGCCGCCCCCGAGGAAGCGCAAGCCAGCTCGAAAGGCCCCGAACCCGCTGGCCACCGCCGGCCGGGCGTCCGCCTCTGCACTGAAGTGGGGCGCGGTCCAGGTCGCCAACGCTCCGGCCGAAGCGTGGGGGCTCCTCGTCCTGTTCCTCGCCGGCGTGGCGGGTTTCGGCATCTACGCGGAAGGAGCCGGACCGGTGGGAGGGGCGTTCGAGTTCCTGGCGACGTTGCTGCTGGGACGCCTTGCGGTGGTGGCCCCGATGTTGCTCGGTGCGGCCGGGCTCCTCGTCATCATCCCCAAGACGCGCGATCAGGTGAGCCGGATCTGCGTGGGCATGTCGGTCTGCACCCTCGCGGTCACGGGCATGCTCCACCTGGCCCGGAACAACCGCCCGGTCTCCGCGCCGCTCGAGAAGCTGCAGCGCCTGGGCGGGATAGTCGGTGCGCTCACCGCCAAACCTCTTTCGGATCTCGTCGGCGTGTGGGCCACGTGGTTGATCCTGTTCCTCTTGCTCGGCCTCGGTCTCATGATCGTTACGCGCACGCCCATCACGCAGGTGGTCGCCTGGGCGAGATCCGGCGGATCCAGCACGGTCGCGTTCGTCAGGGCCCTCGCCGCCGGGCGCGATCCGGAAGTCGAGTACTCCGAAGATGAAGGTGGCGAGTACGCGGATGATGCAGATGAGCTGGAGCCCGAGGACGTCGCCGCCGGCGCGGAGGCGCCGATGGCCCGACCGATCTCCGGAGCACGCACGACCGGCAGGCCCCGACAGCTCGCCATGCCGGTCGGAGACTCCGGCAGCTACAAGCTGCCGCCTCTCGATCTGCTTGCGCGCGGCGACCAACGGGAGATATCCGCTCGCTCGATCGACGAGATGATCAAAGTGCTCGAGGCGACCCTCACCCAATTCAAAGTGGACGCGGGCGTCACCGGCTACACGGCAGGGCCCACCGTCACGAGGTTCGAGATCGAGCTCGGCGAAGGCGTGAAGGTGAACCGCGTCCTGTCGCTCAGCAACGAGATCAAGTACGCGCTCGCTTCTGGCGAGCTGCGGTTCCTGGCCCCCATCCCGGGCCGCTCCGCCATCGGGGTCGAGGTTCCGAACCGAACGCGCCAGCTGGTAACTCTCGGTGACGTCCTGTCTTCGGGTGAAGCACAGAAGGACAGACACCCGCTGGCGGTGGCTCTGGGCATGGACATCTCGGGCGAAACCGTGCTTGCGAACCTCACCGAGATGCCGCATCTGCTGATCGCCGGCGCGACGAACTCGGGTAAGTCATCCTGCATCAACTCGATGATCACGTCCGTGCTGACACGAGCGAGGCCCGACCAGGTGCGGATGATCCTCATCGACCCGAAAAGGGTCGAGCTGAGTCACTTCGCAGGGGTGCCGCACCTCATCTCGCCCGTGGTCACGGTCCCGAAGAAGGCCGCCTCGGCCTTGAACTGGGTCGTGCGTGAGATGGAGATGCGTTACGAGACCCTGGCGCACTACGGGATGCGCAATCTCGACATGTATAACGAAGCGGTCGCGCGTGGTGGCGTGGTGAAGCGGGAGGAAGACGAACCCGATCCCGATCAGCTGCCCTACATCCTGGTTGTCGTAGACGAGCTGTCGGACCTGATGATGGTCGCCCCGCGGGATGTCGAGAGCGCGATCTGTCGCATCGCTCAGATGGCGCGCGCCGTGGGTATCCATCTCGTCATAGCCACCCAGCGTCCATCCGTCGATGTCGTGACGGGCTTGATCAAAGCCAACATCCCGTCGCGCCTCGCCTTCAGTGTTGCCTCACAGCAGGACTCGCGGGTCGTCCTGGATCAAGGGGGCGCTGACAAGCTCATCGGCCACGGCGACATGCTGTTCTTGCACGCGAACTCGTCGAAGGCGCGACGGATCCAGGGAGCCTGGGTCACCGAGCGCGAGATCGCGGGCGTGGTGGCTCACACGAAGAGGCAGGGCGAACCGAACTACGTCGAGGGCGTGACGGTCGAAGAGTCCGGAGGCGATGTGGCGGTCTACGGCGGCGGCGGCGGAGATGACGAGCTCCTGGACGAGGCGCTTCACCTCGTCGTTCGCTCCGGCCTGGGATCGACTTCCATGCTGCAGCGGAAGCTCAAGGTCGGTTTCGCCCGTGCCGGTCGCCTGATGGACCTTCTGGAGCAGCGCGGCGTGGTGGGCCCCTCACAGGGCTCCAAGCCTCGCGATGTGCTCATGACCGCCGACGAGCTCGATGCGCGCGCCGTGGAGCCCGACGGCGGTTAACCCAGACCGGGGTTGATTCTCGCAAGGGATGAGGACTTGGCCTCGCTGCCTATAATGGCCCTGCCCTGATACGCGCTCCGTCTACAGGCGAAGAGGCGAGACGCTGTGACCGAACCGACCTCTATGGGGGCCTATCTCCGGGCCACCCGGCGTCGCAGCCGGGTGAGCATCGAGAGAGCGGCCGAAGAAACTCGGATCCGGCCGGACTTCCTGATGCGGATGGAATCCGACGAATTCGATTTCCTCGCGCCCGCATACGTGCGTGGCTTCCTGCGATCGTACGCTCGGTTCCTGGGGCTCAACTCAGATCCTCTGATGGAGGAGTTCGACCGTCGCTTCGGCAGAGCCCCCTTGGACACGGCGCAGATCGCCGCGATGGAGACGGGAACCGCAAGGTCGCGTGCCGTGCAGCATCGCCGTCGCAGCAGAAGCTACGTGCCCAAGGAACGCAAGAGCTTCTCGAACTGGACCGCGGCGGCCATGCTCGCACTTGTCGCGATCGTTGCGCTCGCTGCTATCGGTCTTGCCCAAGGAGACCCCGACGAGGAGCCGGGCGATAACGTCGCGTCGACCGAGTCGCCCGAGCCGAGCCCTTCATCCGAGGCCAGCCTCGAGCCGAGTCCTTCTCCTTCGCCTACCGAGACCCTTGCGCTCGAGGATGGCATCGAGCTGCAAGTGGTCGCCGCTACCGGCGACTGCTGGGTCTCGGTGTCGAGTGACGGGAGTCCCACCGCGTCCTTCTCTGGAACCATCCCCACCGGCTCGAAGGAAACGTTCACCGCGGAGGACGAGATGACGATCATCCTCGGGTTCCCCGATGGGGTCGAGCTGGTCGTGAACGGCACGAACGTGGGCAGTCCCGGCGGCGTCGACCCCATCACGCTGACGCTTCCAGACGACATCGACGCGATCTAGGTCTGCTCGCCAGATGTCGCGCGTTGCCATCGTTACGCTGGGGTGCCCGAAGAACGCTATCGACTCCGAGGGTCTGGGCGGGATGATCGCCGCAGGTGGTCATCGGGTAACAGATGATCCTGCCGGCGCGGACGTCATCGTCGTCAATACGTGCGGCTTCATCGATCCCGCGCGCCGAGAGACTGTCGAAGAGGTTCTGGACCTGGCCGAGCTCAAGAACGACGGTCAGCTCCAAGGACTGATACTGACCGGCTGCCTGGTTGCGCGCAGCGCGGATGAACTCGCGGATTCGCTCCCCGAGGTCGACGCTCTGGTCGATTTCGCCGCCTACCCTCGGATCAACGAGATCGTTTCGGCTGTCGCCGCAGGGGAACTCGAGACCAAGATCCACGGCGACCCCGGCACGCGCTTCGATCCCGCGTGGTGGGACGCGACCATCGCGGCCGCTCCACGATTGAGGTTCGGCCGCGCGCCATGGGCGTACTTGAAGATCGCCGAGGGGTGCGACCGGGGGTGCACGTTCT
>JACCXF010000201.1 GCA_013697295.1 Actinomycetota bacterium
TGACAGCGACCTCGGCCGGGGTGGTTCGGCCAGGCGTGACGGCCAGAGCTTCCGTTCGCTCTGACCGGAACCAGGACTACGCCTCTACCGTTACGTAAGCGTTGACAAGATCCCTCGCGACGTTCGCCACGTCGACCCAGAACCGCTTGTTCTCAGGATCGCCTGGAACGAAGAAGTGGTCGTACTTGACGCGGTCATCGCCGCGCGGGATCCGCTCAACCGCAGCAGCAGCGAACTCCTGAAGCTGACGCGCGCTCGCGAGCCGGTCGCTGACGGCGACGTAATAGAGACCGAGTTTCTCGACCGCCTCTATCTCATGGCCGATCGCCGAGCCCGCTGCTTGGAGTTGGCTCAACGCAACCAGTACCCGGTCGCCGAAGCCCAGCGGCGCTATGGTGAACTGGTTCGAGCTCGGTATCCGGCTAAGAACATCTGCGCCCTTGGGACGTGCCTGGATCCGCTCTTTCATGCCCTCGAGGCTGAAGCCGGAGCTTCCGGCGAAGACGAAGACGATGTGCGCCTTGCCCGCCATGTTGGCATCGAGGTAAGGCATCAAAATCTCATAGGGCCACATCTCGGCGGCGCGGGAATCGACCTCGTCCACCAGGCACAGTGTTGGTTGTGCAGTGCTGATCGCATCGGTCAGTGCATTGTCGAACCCGTGACTGTCGAGTTTGGCCAGGTTGATCTCTCGGTAGTTAGCATCCGCCCCGAGCGACGCAGCGACCTGTTCCACGAAGTAGGTCTTACCGCTTCCCGGAGCGGCCCATACGAGGTGGTTCTCTCGGTGATGTGAGGGGTGTTCGAGGCCATTCACGATGCGGTTCCGAGCGTCCTTGAGATCGTTGAGAACCGTGTCGTCAAAACGGGTATATGCGCCGACAATTCGATAGCGGGACAAACGAACCGTGTCGAGACCAGCGATCAAAGGGTAGTTCCAGTATGGGCTGGCTTTGCCCGCTTCGCGGAGGGCATCGTGGTACTCGGCGACGTAAACCTTCCCTTTCTCGAGGTAGTCGGGTGCGAGGCGTTCGCGGAACAATTGCCCCGAGAAGATCTGGGTCCACGTCGAGACAGGCAGCACGTAGTCCTCAGCAGAGGTCGAGTAAAGGGGCCAGCGCCTAACGTGTTCTTCCGACCGGAAGAGATTCATCCGGCTTCAGTTGAAGGCTCCCGATCCCTCCCGCCACTGGACGAAGGGAGATAGCTGGTATCCGACCGCGGTTTCGGGATCGATAGAGAGGATCTCTTCGTCACGCATCTTTATCGTCACGGATTCACCGCAGTCGAGACACGGCGTCGTGATGGTTACCTCTCGACCCGGGAAAAGCCAGCGCACGGCCAGCGCTTCCATCCCTCACAAGCCGTACCAGCGGTCCTCTCCTTCGACGCTGATACTGACGTGCGTTGGAACGTTCGAGAACGGACCCCAGGCCTCGATGTAGTCGCTGTCGTGGCTGAGCCAACAGGATGCCGCGGGTGCACTCGCGGCAGCATCCCGTTGGAGCGTGCGCGCCTCTTCGATGCCGATGCCAAGGGTTGCCGCTAACTCAACGTAATGGGGCGCCCTACCGTGCTCGATGAAATGCGAGAGGATCGCCGTGTAAGCCTGTTGGGTTGTCGCAGGTTGACCGACCACGAACCTCCTTTGGCTGCATCGGCGAGATAAGTCCGCCAACATGTTCTCACCTTCCCCTGATGCTGTCGCCCCGTCCGTAGGCAGACAGCGCCAGATACCGGCGGCCTTTATGGGCGGAGCGGAGAGGTGCGCCCGATAGCGGACTGGTAGCGCCTCTCGAGCAGGGCGCGCTGCGATCCGATGGCCCAGGGAAAGGCTGGATTTCCGAGTATCACGCGCGTTGCCGTCACCGTGGGCAATGGCCACGCCCACTGACGTGGTGTAAGAGAACCACCGCGACATCCACTGCATCAACACTCTAGATCGCTGCTTCGAGCTCCTGCGTCACCTGCACTTCGACTTGCTTGTTCTCTCCTTCGATCATGTGCATTCGCGCTCTGGTCAACGGCTCGACGCCCATGTAGCGACGAGCGACCAGCCACTCGTCGTTCTGCTCGGCAACTAACAGCACCGACGAGGCGAACCACAGCGCCGCGGTTAGGAAAGATGCCGACGACATCGGTGCGTCTTCTGATCTCTCAGCGCGGCCTTGGGGACGCGCGTCAAGACGTGGCGGGCGAAATGGGTTCGGCACCGCTGCCACGAGGCACCCAGGGACCGATGCGATCGCCTCGACGAGACCCGTGTGGTCGTCGGAGATCACGAGCTGGACGCCGGCCTGGCCGCGCGCCTTGAGGCCTCTCAGAAACGCCACCCAGCCGGCACCGTCCTCGGCGGTGATGACGTCGGTCCCGAGCACCTCCCGGTGGGCGTCGGAGTTGACGCCGATCGCGATCACGGCCGAGACCGAGATCGTACGGCCGCCCTCTCGGACCTTGTGCACCAGGGCGTCGAGCCACACGCAGGTAGGGGCCCTGGTCGAGGGGACGGCTTCTGAAGTCGGCCACGATCGAGATGAGCGTCTTCTCGGAACAGACTTTTCGTTGTGTGCGTCGCACCGCCGCCAAGTTCTCGATCCCGTCTGGCTCCCACGGTGGGAGATCTCGGAGTCGTGAGCTGGGGAAGGGCCGAGCCCGTAGTCGCGATAAACATCGGGATCCGCTCAGCAGCGACCTGCGACAACGACATCCAGCACAGCGCTGACTCGGGTCTAGACAACTGCTACTGGGATACGCCCAGCAAAACGCGCAAAAGCTTGCGGAGCTTCTGCGCGGGTCGGCTTAGTTTCGATTATCCCGTCGCAGCTTATGAGCGGCCGCGGCCGAGGTGAGACAATGCCAGCAGGATCGATTCTACGGAGGTCGGTATGAGCACTGTCGAAAGTGGTCCATTTATCGCACCAGCGGACGCCGAAGCATTCGCCGGACGGCTCTTTGAGGCCGCATTGGGCACGGCGGACCTCTTGACCGTGTACATCGGTGATCGGCTTGGGCTGTATCGGGCGTTGAACGGCAGGGAACCGGCGACTTCTTCCGAACTCGCCTCGAGGTGTTCTATCAACAAACGCTACGCACGCGAGTGGCTGGAGCAGCAAGCGGTCACCGGCATCCTGACGGTGGACGATGCGTCCGCGCCGGAAGAGGCGCGCCGATATGCGTTACCTGAGGGGTACGCGCTCGCGTTGACCGATCCCGAGTCACCCTTCTCGATGGCGCCACTCGCTCGCGCTTTCGTCGGATGTGCCTTGGCATTGCCCAAGATCCTCGATGCGTTCCGAACCGGTGGCGGCGTCTCGTGGAGCGAGTTCGGTGCAGATGCGATCGAGGCGCAAGGTGACTTCAACCGTCCGTGGCTCCTTTCGTCCTTCGGCACCGAGTACCTGCCCCTGATCTCTGAGGTGCACCAGCGACTGCAGTCGGACCCTCCTGCTCACGTGGCGGACTTCGCATGCGGCGTCGGTTGGGCGAGTATCGCGATCGCGAGTGCATATCCGAAGGTGATCGTCCATGGGTTCGATCTCGACGAGTCCTCGATAGAGATGGCTAGGAGGAATGCTTCCGACAGAGATCTCGGCGATCGCACAGCATTCGAGGTACGGGATATAGCCAAATCCACACTGGAAGGTGGCTACGAACTCGTTATCGTCATCGAGGCGATCCATGACCTCTCGCGGCCGGTGGAAGCGCTGCGGTCGATACACAAGGTCCTCGGCCCGGGTGGATGTGCCATCGTCGCCGACGAGAAGACTGGTGACACCTTCGCTGCTCCTGGCGACGACTTCGAACGCCTCTTCTACGGTTTCAGTGTGCTGTGCTGTCTGCCGGCGGGCATGAGCGAGCAGCCATCTGCTGGAACGGGCACGGTGATGCGAGCCGACACGATGCGGGCATACGCGGCCGAGGCGGGGTTCTCGGATGTCGAGGTTCTCGACATCCCCCACGACTTGTTGCGCTTCTATCGTTTGACTCCCTAGAGGGAGTTTGAGGTTGCTGCCAGGGAGCGGGCAGAAGCGACGCTAGTCGCGATAAATTAACGCGGTGCGGAGTAGCATCGACGATGAGGACCTGCGCGCGTCGCCCGCTACGCCTGATCGTTGCTACCGGCCGTCGCCTACGCCCCTCGTGAACTTGCCGTCCAACGGAAGGAAGGCGCGGAATGAGAACCCTCAAGCAAGCTTGGTGGGCTCCGTTGGCCGCAGTGCTGGCGATCTCGCAACTGGGTGTGGCTCTGGCTTTCATCTTCGGGGAGGGAACTTCCAATCTGCTCGACGCCGAAAGCACGGCTGCCGGCGTGTCGCTCTCTCTTGGAGGTGCAGCGACTCTCGCTGCCGGACTTTGGACTCGACCGCATGTACGGGGACTCGGGAGTGCGCTGGTCATCGCCGGCGCCGCGCTGGCCGCGATCTGGTTCTGGATGGTCTTCATGAGTCCCATTGCGATCGTGGTCATCGTCGGTGTCGTGGTAAGTCAGGTGCGATCAATGGCACCCAACAGTCGGGACGCCGTAACGCGATAGCAAGGAGAACGCGTGGCTCGTAATCTCTTGTAAGCGGATTGTCGCGATAGCCAAAGACCCGCGATCACCTCGTCGACGAACTAGTCGGGCGGTCAAAGCGTCTTAGGGGATATGGAGACAGCGTGGCGTGCCCTGGCGAGCTGCATGGCTCTGGTGCTTGTCGGCTGCAATCAGGCTTCGTCTCTAGACCTCACGAACGTCGTCACGTCGTTCCTCCTATGGGATCCTTCTGGGCGGGCGAAAGGCAGAGGGCGTTTCACGGAAGCTCCATCTCGGGGGAGAAGAGGGAGGGGTATCATGGCGGACAAGGAGCGGGTCTGGTTTCTCGACACGCTGGTGACGATCCACACGTTGGCTACTCTGTCGGCATCGAAGGTCAGATCGGGCTGCGGCTCGTGAGTGAGGTTCTGCTCTTCCATCATGCACAGGGACTGACGGCCGGGTGCCTCTCCTTCGCCGATGAACTCCGCGCAGCCGGACACGCGGTTCACGCCCCAGATCTCTACGAGGGCAGGACCTTCACCGAGCTCGCCGACGGCATCAGCTCGCCAAACAGGTCGGCTTCGAGACGATCATCGAGCGCAGCCGACTCGTCGCCGACGGCTTGCCGAACACGATCGTCTATGCAGGGTTCTCGCTCGGGGCGATGCCGGCGCAGATGCTTGCCCAGACGCGTCCCGGCGCGAAAGGAGCCGTGTTGCTTCACGCGAGTGTCCCGACCTCCGAGTTCGGCCGTCCGTGGCCGCACGGCGTCCCGCTCCAGATGCACACGATGGACGGCGACGAGTTGGGCGACGCCGATGTCGCCCACCAACTCGCGGAGACGATCGAGAGCGCCGAGCTGTTCCTGTACCCCGGCGATAAACACCTGTTCACTGACAACAGCTTGCCCGACTACGACGAGAGCGCCGCGACGCTGGTCAAGCAACGCGTGCTCAGCTTCCTCGACAGCATCGAGTAGCTCGTCCGTCTGGGGGGCTAGCGCCTCACCCGCTCGAGGGCGCGCTCGAGGGGGCCGAAGCTAGAGCGTTGCCTGCGTTCGACCGCCATCCCGATCGCGATCCCGGACCCCATCAACGCCGCGCCTCCCAACCCTGCGGGGATGCCCACGAGCAGGGCGCGCCGGCGGGTCCGCAACTCGTGGATAGGCCACCCGTTGCTCATCGCCATGCGTCTCAATTCGTGGTCGGGATTGACCGCATGAGGAAAGCCAACCGACTCCAGCAGGGGGAGATCGTTGGTCGAGTCCGAGTACGCGGCGCACTCTCCCAGCTCGACGCCGTGCTCCGCGGCGACCTCCGCCACGGCCTTGGCCTTGGCGGGCCCGTGCATCACCTCGCCGACGAGTCGACCCGTGTAGTAGCCCGCCGAATCGATCTCGGAGATCGTCCCGATCGCGCCCGTCATCCCGAGTTCCTCTGCCACGGTGCTGGCCAGCTCGATGGGGGCCGCTGTGACGAGGAACGTGAGCTCCCCCTTGTCGCGGTGGCCCTCGATCACTCTGACGATGTCTTCGTAGACCCGCGGAAGGACGCGTTCCTCCACGATCTCCCGTCCCCACTCGAGAAGCTCCGCCTGACTTCGCCCCGTTACGAATTCGAGAGTGGATTCACGCGACATGTCCATACCTCGACGTCGCTCGCCCCCGAGCCTGTACACGGCTTGGCCGAAGGCGAACTGCATGATGTCGCGCACCCGGAACATGTCCCGCTCGTACAA
>JACCXF010000230.1 GCA_013697295.1 Actinomycetota bacterium
GCGTCGATGAGGAACGCGAACGTGCAGCGCTCCACGCCGAGCGCAGGCTCGATCACGTACGGCACGTAGCGCTTGTCGGCCTCGTTATCGAAGTACGAGAGATCCTGTCCGGATGCCGCCGAATGCGCCTTGAGATCGAAGTCGGTGCGGTTCGCTATCCCCTCGAGCTCGGACCATCCCATGCCGGGGAAGTTGTACTCGATGTCATAGGTACGCTTCGCGTAGTGCGAAAGCTCGTCGGCCTCGTGCTCGCGTAACCGCACATTCTCCTCCTGCATGCCCAGGTTCAGGAACCAATCCATCCGTTCCTTGAGCCAGTAGTCGTGCCATTCATCGTCGGTACCGGGCTCGACGAAGAACACCATCTCCATCTGCTCGAACTCGCGCGTCCGGAACACGAAGTTCCCGGGGGTGATCTCGTTGCGGAAGGACTTGCCCTGCTGCGCCATCCCGAACGGGATCTTCTTCCGCGACGTCTGCTGGACGGTCTGGAAGTCGACGAACATCCCCTGGGCCGTCTCGGGCCGCAGGAACGCGGTATGAGCCGAATCCTCGACCGGGCCCATGAACGTTTTGAACATGAGATTGAACTGCTTCGGGTCGGTCCACGTAGAACTCTGCCCGCAGTTTGGGCACGCCTTCTCGAGGTTGATGTGGTCGGCTCGGAAACGCTTGTGGCAGTTCGTGCACTCGACGAGCGGGTCCGTGAATGTTGCAACGTGACCCGACGCCTCCCATACCTTGGATGACATCAAGATCGAGCTCTCGAGCCCGACGACGTCGCCTCGCAGGTGAACCATCGCATTCCACCACTCGTTCTTGACGTTCCGCTTCAGTTCGACCCCAAGCGGTCCGTAGTCCCACGCCGAACGAAGGCCGCCGTAGATCTCGCTGGAGGGGAACACGATGCCGCGCCTCTTACAGAGGTTGACGATCGTCTCGATGGAAACCTGGCTCACGTAGCTCCTAGCAGTGGGGATCCTGGTCTGAGTGGGGTTCCCCACCTATGCAGCATGATAGTCGCCACGAACCCGTCGATAAGAGCGGCTGATCAATGCGGAAAGGACGCCCATAGACTTCGCCTTAGGCCTTCTGGCCGTCTTCCTCATCACCCTACTCACCGGTTTCTACGTGGCCGGAGAATTCGCCCTCCTGACGGTCGACCGAAGCCGCATCGAACAGATGAGCCAAGCGGGAGACCAGCGCGCCAAGAGCGCTCTTCAGGGCCTGCGCACGCTCTCCTTCCAGCTTTCGGGTGCTCAGCTCGGCATCACCGTGACCTCTTTACTCGTGGGGTTCATAGTCGAGCCAACCATCGGCGAGGCCCTCGCACCGCTCATCGGCGACCTCTGGCCGAGCGTCTCCTCGCTCGCCGTGGCAAACGTGGTCGCGCTGCTGCTGGCGACGGTTATCCAGATGGTGGTCGGAGAGCTCATCCCGAAGAACTACGCGATCGCGCGACCGACGGAGCTGGCGTTGCTCATCGCCACCCCATTCCGATTCGCCAATTCATTGTTCCGTCCGATCATCACGTTCCTCAATGCGACCGCCAACTGGACCGTCCGCCTCTTCGGCATCCAGCCACGAGAGGAGTTACAGGGGGTCCGGTCTCTGCAGGAGCTGAAACGACTCATCTATTCATCCCGAGAAGGCGGCAGCCTTCCTCAAGACGAGTTCGCCCTCCTGGCTCGGTCGATAACCTTCGGGGATAAGACCGCAGATGATGTGCTGGTCCCGCGCGTCCTGGTGGTCGCTCTTCGAAGGGACGAGACCATCAGGGGGATGCAGACCGTCGCCTTGAAATCCGGGCACTCACGGTTTCCCGTCTGCGGTGACGATCTGGACGACATCGCGGGAGTAGCACACGTCAAAGACGCGTATCGCCTACCGGCGGACGAACGCGACGACGCTCCGGTCACCAGCATCATGCAGGACCCCCTGTTCGCGCCCGAGTCTCGGCCCTTGAACGCCCTCCTGGCCGAGATGCGCCGCGAGCGAAAACACCTCGCAGTCATCCTGGACGAGTACGGGGGGACGTCAGGCATCCTGACCCTGGAGGATCTCCTCGAAGAGATCGTCGGGGAGATCGAGGATGAGCATGACCCTCGGCATCCCGTGACGATCACCTCGCCACCGGAAGGCGTCAACCTGGTCTCGGGAGGTTTGCACCCGGACGAGCTGCTCGAGGCAACCGGCCTCGAGGTGCCGGATGGTGACTACGAGACCCTCGCCGGCTTCCTGCTCACCCTGTTCAATCGCATCCCCAGCCAAGGTGACCAGGCAACCTACGAGGGATGGGAGTTCAAGGTCGTCGAGATGGACCGGAAGCGCATCGTTCAAGTGCTGATCGTCGCCCCTAAGGCGGACCCTTCTGGAAGGGGTGAGCCCAAGTGACCATCTGGTACCTGGTCTTCGCGGCTTTTCTCCTGCTGGCCAACGGGTTCTTCGTCGCCGCCGAGTTCGCTTTGACCGCTGCGAGACGAACCAAGATCGAGGAGCTCGCATTAGGGGGGAACGCTCGGGCGAAGATCGCCTTCAGGTCCATCCGGGAACTCTCGTTCATGCTTGCGGGAGCGCAGCTAGGCATAACGATGGCCTCCCTCCTGCTCGGATTCGTCGCCGAGCCCGCGATCGCCAACTTGATTGAAAGCGGCCTCGAGTCGGTCGTGGAGCTTCCCTCGGGGGTGATCCACTCGATCTCGTTCGTGGTAGCGCTGACGATCGTTGTCTTCCTTCACATGGTCGTCGGCGAGATGGCTCCTAAGAACATGGCGATCGCCGAACCCGAACGGAGCGCGCTCTGGCTGGCGGGCCCGTTCCGATTGTTCGCCAACGCGTTCCGCCCCTTCATCTACGCGCTCAACTACCTTGCCAACATCGGGGTCAGGTGGCTGGGCGCGGAACCCGTAGACGAGATGGACGCGATCCACACACCGGAGGAGATCCAGGGGATGATCGCCGAATCGGCACGCGGTGGTGAGCTGGGGGCGTTCCAGCGCCGATTGCTCACGGGAGCGATCGATTTCAGTGAGTTGGATGCGGCTTCCGTGATGGTCCCCCGGACGGAGATGGTCGCTCTACCCCTGTCCTCGACTCCCGCCGATGTCGAGGAGGCCGTGTTGCAAACCGGGCACTCTCGCTTCCCCGTCTACGCGGGGAACGCCGACCACGTCGTCGGATTCTTTCACTCGAAGGATCTCTTGAGGATCGATGGCGCACGACGGAACGAGCCACTCGCACGCAGGACGTTGCGCCAGATGCTGGTGGTTCCCGAATCCCGAAAATTGCATCCCCTTCTCCTGGATATGCGCCGCCAGCGACGCCACTTCGGGCTCGTCCTCGATGAGCACGGTGGCACGTCCGGCATC
Organism: Actinomycetota bacterium; assembly: GCA_013697295.1. GTDB lineage: Bacteria > Actinomycetota > CADDZG01 > CADDZG01 > WHSQ01 > JACCXF01. Next base: position 3,369 of record JACCXF010000230.1, read on the forward strand.
TTGACGATCGAGGATGTGCTCGAAGAACTGGTGGGCGAGATCCAGGACGAGTACGACTTCGCAGAGCGCGGCATCGAGACCGTGGGACCGGACAAGTACCTGATCCCGGGCACGTTACGGATCGACGAAGCGGAGGAGCGTCTGGGCCTCAGACTGCCCGATGGAGAGTACGAAACCGTTGCCGGCTGGCTCATGGACGTGCTCGGTCGGATCCCCAAACGGCGGGACACGGTGGACCACGACGGCTGGCGACTGCGGGTCCGGACGATGCAGCGCAGGCGGGTCGTCCAGGTTCTCGTCGAACGCGCGCAGGAGGCGGGCTCTGAGCCGCCCCAGGACACCACCGAGGAAGGTTAGCCTCCGGACATGAAGACGGATTGGATCGCCGAGGCGCGCCCGGATCTCAAGAGGGCCGGCATCGCGATGCTTGTCGCGATCGCCGGGATGGTCACGGCGTCCTTCGGCGACCTCAAAGGCCCCGAGGTGACGGCGACGAGCAGGTTGCTTGCCATCGGGGGGGCGCTGGTCTTGCTCGTCGGAGGAGTCATCGCCGTTCGAGCGATCGCGCGGGCCGTACGGAAGGCATCAACCAATAACATCGGCGATGCACGGGGTGTCGCGATGGGCTGGGTCATCATGGTCGTCGGCTACTTCGTCCTGCTCCTTGCGATACTCAGCGTCCTGGACGTTCCTCTCGGTGGGCTGCTGTTCGGGGGGGCGATCACCGGCATCGTCATCGGGATCGCGGCCCAGCAGACGCTTGCGAACTTCTTTGCTGGGATCGTCCTGATGATCGCTCGCCCCTTGCAGATCGGCGAGCACGTCGTGCTCCGCTCGGGCCCCCTCGGCGGCGAATACGAAGGCACGGTCACGGATATGACGCTCTTCTACGTGAGCATGAACGCCGTGAACGGCCCCGTCGTGCTTCCCAACGCGGGAGTGCTGGCGTCCGCGATCGGCCCCGGCGCTCGCGCTCCCAAAGACGAACAGCCGACCGACGAGGATGGTCAACCTCTCGAGGGTGGAGGACCGTCAGACGGTCACTCCGACAACCCTCCGAACCGACGAGCCCGCCCCGCATAATCTCGCAGGGCCTCGAACAGAGCCTCTCGCTTGAAGTCGGGCCACAACGTCTCGGTGAAGTACAGCTCCGCGTAGGCGGATTGCCACAATAGGAAGTTCGACAGCCTCCGCTCACCGGACGTGCGGATGAGCAGATCCACGTCCGGGACGTCAGGTGCATAGAGATTCTGGGGGATCGATCCGGCGGCGGCGGCATCTTCGAGTTCGGCGCGGCCCCCGTAGTTGAAGCACACCAGTAGATCCATCCGATCCTGATGCGAGGTCGCCGCATCGGCTGCGTCGAACTCATCGAGTACCCCCTGAGGCACGCCGTCCCGTCGACCGATGCGACGGATGTGAACGCCCCGCTCATTCAGGTGATCTCGTCGTTGCCGAAGCAGCACGCGGTTGAAGTTCAGGAGGAACTCGACCTCATCGGGAGGTCGGCTCCAGTTCTCGGTGGAGAACGCATACACGGACAGATATCGGA
>JACCXF010000238.1 GCA_013697295.1 Actinomycetota bacterium
CCCGATAGCTGGTCCCAGCCGTTCCCACCATTGAGACCGTCGGAGCCACGGCCCCCAGCGAGTTGATCGTTGCCTCCGAGACCTAGCAGAACATCATCTCCTCCCTGCCCGAAGAGGCCACCGTTCAGGTCGGGTTTCCCATGCATGCGGTCGTTCCCCTCGCCGGCGTTCAGGATGTCGTCGCCTCCGCCTCCCAGAAGAAGATCGCGCGCTTTCTCGCCCCCCAGCAGGTCCTCGCCTCTGCCACCGAGCAAGGTGTCCCTGCCCGGGCCTCCGAAGAGCCCGCCGATGCGCGTATCGCCCTCGGTCGTGTCCGAGCCGCCGTTGCCGAAGATCGAGTCGTCGCCTCGTCCCCCTACGATGAGGTCACGACGTCCCGCTCCTTTGATCAGATCGTTGCCGGCGTCGCCCCGAACGAAGTCTTTGCCGGCGCCCCCGCAGATCCGGTCGTCGCCCCCCCGGCCCTCGATGCGGTCGGCTCCGCCCAGGCCCACGATGACGTCGTTACCCGGTGTTCCTTGAAGATCGTTGTTGCCACTCCCGCCTACGATCGTGGCCGGCCTGCCGAAGCATGCGGGCCCTCCAGCCGAGGCGGTCCCCGCGAACGACGAGGCGGCCACCAGCGAGGCCGGAATCATGATGGCGAGGACCCTTTTCGTTGGCATTCGAAGCTCCTTGGTCGGTGACGGTTGCAAGACCACCTAAGCACAGCCTCCGCGGCCGTGAAGGGGTGGGGAGCCATTTTCCTCGCCTCCGAGGCGTCGGAGCGGGGGCGGGCCAGGTGAGATAGGATGATGGCGTTCTGAACGTAAGTGCGGTTCGGCGCTAAGCCTTCCTTGCTCGTTCGTGATCGTTCTAGGGAGGTGTTTTTTTATGGCAAGCGGAACCGTCAAGTGGTTCAACGACGCGAAGGGTTACGGCTTCATCACCCCAGAAGATGGGGAGAAGGACCTTTTCGTGCACCACTCGAGTATCTCCGGCCAGGGCTTCAAGAGCCTGGCTGAGGGTGCAAAGGTCGAGTTCGATACACGTGCCGGGGACAAAGGTCCCGAGGCAACCAACGTGTCACTCGTGCAGTAACCTTCGAGAAGATCAGGGGCCGCCGCCGCAAGGCGACGGCCTTTGTTTTTCAGCCCATCGTGTAGCCGAGTCGTTTTCACGCGCCCGATAGCTAGGGGGAGAGGCCGGCAACTGCCGAACAAAGATCGCGATGCACTTGGAGCTCCGCCTCGAGAGGCTCGAAGATCATCGCTTCGGCGATCTCTCCGGCGCTCGTTCGCAGGGTCTTGCTGACCGAGCGCCGTCGACGATCCGCTCCGATCTTCGCCACGTAGCGGCTCACGAACGAGACGATCAGTCCGGCGAGCGCGCCGCCGACTAGAAGCGCTGTCGGGACGGGGATCCGGTCGATCTGGTACGTCGGCGGGTCTGGCAGGTTCAGCCACGCGATGATCCACAGGAGCAACAACCACAGAGCCCCCGCCGCTGCGAGCGAGATCAGGAGCCGCTGCAGCCACCCGACGACCGTGAACCAGCGCGGGTTCCTGGCCGGGGCAAGCGATGTGGCGCCGACCGCACGCCGGAGTTCCGACAGGATACCGTCCTGCCGGTCGACGGTGACGCTTCTCATCAAACTCGGCCACGGTTGTGACAAGCTATTCGAAGCGGTCTCGGCGAGAGCGTTCAGGACCAGCGAGACCTCGGCGTGCTGGGCGGGGGACGCTTCGGGGACGGACGTGGCATCTTCGGATCCGGTTCCCAGATGCATCCGCCTCAAGGGATCGGGACGGATCCTCGCCAGCCAGCGCGTCATGGGCCATCCGGTGGCCAGCCCCGCGGCTCGCTGATGTGACCGAGCCACCGCGTCCGAGACGACCCGGGTTCCCGCAGCATCGGCGAGAGCATCCACCACTCGCCTGCGCGTGCGGGGGTCACCCGCACCCTGGCCCTTGACGTCCGAGCAGAATGGAGCCAGCCGGCCGCGCGCGACCTCCAGATCGGCCGACAGTCGTTGCAGTGCCGCTTTGCGCTCGTGGACCCTCGTTGCGATCTCCGCTTCGAGGACACCAACGCCTTCCCCCGTCACGGCGGACGTCAAGAGGATCTTCGGATCCCTCAGGCCGTCGTCTCGTAGCACGCGGCGAAGGTCTGCGGTGCAGGCGTGGAGTTCGTCCGCCCCGAGGCGATCCGATTGGTTGAGCACGAACAGCGTTACCCCTTCATGGCGTGCCATCGGACGGACGTATCGATCGTGAAGTATGGCGTCGGCGTACTTCTGGGGATCGAGAACCCACACGAGCAGGTCGACCACCTCGACCAGGCGGTCGACTTCGAGGCGATGGGCGACTTCGGTCGAGTCGTGGTCGGGGAGGTCCAAGAGAACCAGTCCGTCGAGGGCCTCTCCCTTGGTCTGCACTCGATGACGCCTCGGTACGGCCAGCCATTCAAGCAATTCGTCGGCGGAAGCCTCTCCCCAAACACATGCGTGAGCCACTCCGGTGGTTGGGCGGCGTACCCCCACGGTCGACAGCCCGTCGCCCGCGAGAGCATTGAAGATCGAAGACTTCCCGCTGCCGGTGGCACCGGCCAGGGCGACCACGGTGTTGTTCAGTCCGAAGTTCAACCTTTGCCCTGCGCGATCGAGCAGGTCCCGGGCGGGCCGCATCTCTTGGTCGGGCAGTCTGCCGTCCCCCAACTCGAGCACGTTCGCCAGAGCGGTCAGTCGCTCCTCGAGCGAACGCGTACCGCGCCGGAGCAGGGTCTTCACGTTCGCGCCGCTTGAACCGCGCGGGCAGCCTCGGTAAGGGCTGCTGCATCCTGCTTGCTGGGACCCTGCTCTGCGACGATCCGCCGGAACCGATCCGCTTCGATGGCGAGCAATTCATCGATCCGAGTCACCAGGTCGGCTCGGGCTGTGGCCGTGAGGTCGCGCACGGCTTGGTCCCCGAACAGTGCTTCGAGAACCTTGTGACTGAGTGCGGCGGTTCCCCCGGCGATGGCGATCTCTCCACCTGTGAGGCCGCCCGTCTGGGCGAAGAGCGCAACCATCAGGGCGGATCCGATGCCGTTGACACCGAACGACAGGATCCGTCCGGTCGTGCGTTTGTCTGCTCCCTCGGCGGCGACCAACTCCAGGACGCGTCGCTGCCATCCTCGGATGTGCTCCGCAGCTTTCGTTCGAAGTCCCGAGGACGCATGGTCGAGCGGAGTGGCCGAACGCGGGAGCAGCGCCGCTCCTGCCGCCGTCGAGCCCCACGACTCAAAAGCGTGTTGGGCGGCCCGTTCGGCGCCGGCGGTGACTATCAGGGCGATGCTGTCATTCAAGGCGACCTGTACCTCTTCGGAAGGCGTGGGTCGTCCCAAGAATGCGTCCTTGATCCGATCGCGGACCCATCCGACGCGCGCTTCTATCGTTCGCATGAGGTCACCTGTCCCGAGGAACTCGTGCCAACGTGCAAGTACCTCGCTGCGCAACAACGTCCCGCTCTGAAAAGAGTCTTCGATCTCTCCTAGCGCGGCGGAGTAAGCACGGTCGACGCTTCCTACGAGTTCATCAGCCGTCGCGGCCTGAGATTCGACGGTGGAGGCGATCCCGGCCACGCGGGCGGGGACGCTGGCGAGGGCCCCATCTAGTGTGCGACGGACCAGATCAGCGCGCGCTTGTGCGTCCGAAGACAGGTTGTCGAGCCACGAACGCAGCGGCGACAGCCCCGCCTCTGGGATGAGGCCGCCGACGAGATCTGTCTCGGGGATCGAGAAGAGAGGGGCCTCCGCGAGGTCGTGCTCGCGCAGCATCTGTGCGAGGTGCTGTGGGACCTCGAGTTCCGCTTCGGGAGGCACCCGGTTCAGCAAGATCGCGATCGCTGTGCTGCGCGTTGCGGCGGCTCGCAGGAATTCCCACGGCACGGCGTCCGCGTAACGAGCCGCAGTGGTGACGAAGAGCCACAGATCGCCGGCCGCAAGGAGCTTGGCAGCCAGCGCTCTATTCGAGGAGACAACGGAATCGATGTCCGGCGCATCGAGTAGAGCCATCCCCGGAGGGACGTCTGAGTCGCGGACGACATTCAGCACTCCCGGACCCGATGAAGGGCCGCCAGTCACGCGCACGAGGCCGGGCAGGATGCGGTCGTCCTCGAACCACGAGAGGTCAGAGGGATTGCAAACCAGCACCGGTGCTCGGGTTGTGGGCCGGACGACGCCACTTGCGGACACGTCGCTTCCGACCAGACTATTGACGATCGTGGACTTGCCTGCGCCGGTGGAGCCTCCGATCACGACGAGCAACGGGGCATCGAGGCTGCGCAAGCGCGGAAGAAGATGATCATCGATCTGCCCGACGAGCTCGTCACGCGTCCGCTGAGCCTCGTCGAGGCCGGGCACGTCGAGCCAGAGGCGAGTTGTTTTCAATCGGTCGCGCAAAGCCTCGAGCGCCTCCGTTGCCGGCATGCCCTCAATCACCCCTGTCATACAACAAGGGTACCCACGAGAAGTCGCCTAAGACGTGTTCAGGCTCAATCCTCGATGCCGTGCCACGGAGACACTGTGACCCTACGACGATCGGGTCGACCGCTCAACGTTACCATCCTGCGCTCCACATCATTCGAGTCGTCGACATCGTAGAGCTGCCCGCCGGGATTGACCGATGTCTCGAGGAGGTAATCACCGTTGGGCACGTTCGTGATATCGAACGCCTGTCCCGCCACCGACTGATAGTAGGTATCACCCCAACCCGATTGGAGCACCTCCCGCACCCATATCGAGGACGTCCGTCCGCACCAGCTCCCGAAGCCCGACTCGTATTGATTCAGCGAGGCACCCGGCACGGTGAGATCCACCGCGTCGGTTGGAGCGATGCAGAACGATTGTTTGCGGCTGCGAACGACTTCGGTCGTGTCCTCGGCCACCAGAAGGCGATAACGGGCGAATTGCAGGAAGTGCCAGTGGTGATGACCGTTTCGAGTGTCGTAGTCGAAGGTCCCGACCGGCGCCCGCCCGACCGCCGTGCCGCTCGAGTAGAAGTACTGGAACGCGTCCATCTTGTCTTCCTCCGCGCCACGGAAACCCTCTACCACGAGCGCGGAGGGGCCTTCGTTCCACGGGGTCGCCGCGAACGACAGGTAATCGCGCTTGCCGTTGCGTACCCGGATGCTCCATGCCGGCAGGGCGGCGAGGTCTGGCAGCGTCGCAGGATCCGGGTTCTCGACGGTAGGGACGTCTCCGGCCGCCATCGACTCCTCTTCACTAGACGACCTGGAGGCGGCGAAGCCTTCGGGATGATGCACACCTGCAAAGTTGCGTTCTTCCAACACCTCGAGGTCGACGACCACCTTCTCGGCGGCGACTTCAAACAGATCCGCGAAATGCTGGGCTACGCGCACGGTTGCGGAGTAGTCGCCGGGCTTCAGCGACACGGACGAGGACCGGTACGAAATGCCCGAGTTGGCGGACGTTGCCCAACCTCGATCGATGCCCCAAACCATCCCCTTGGTGAAGGGGAAATAGGATCTGCATCCCTGTGCGGGATAGTTCGAGACCGCACCGCCTGAATCGTCAACGCGCTCCCGCTCGTAGGAGTTGGGACAGAAATCCATCGTCTTGGATGCGACTATCCTTCCGGTCTGGTTACGGACGTTGACCCTCAGGAAATCGTCGAGGCCTCTCCACCCGTTCAGGTCTTCGGCGGGGATCGAACGAAGCGGCGCCTTGGTGGCGGAATCGACCTGCGATGCCGACACCGGGTCCTCGTAGGCTTGCTTGCTCACGTGGATCTCGAAGTCTCCTCCCGCCGAAGCCACCCAGACACCCAGATCGAGCGGGACCCTTTCTCTGAAGGGCCTAAGCGTGACGCTCCCCCGCGACCGAAGAAGGCGAACCGACGGCACGGGGTCGGCGGATGCAGGGGCGAGGGGCATATTTGTCACCAGCAGCCCCACTGCGAGCATGATCGAGGCCCTCCGCCGGGCCGGCCGTAGCGAACGCATTTCGACTCCTCCCTGAGAGCTCTCTCGCCTTTCGATGCTAAGACGTGCGGAGTGCCCGAGAGGTTGCGTCCGCCACCTAAGAATCATCGGTCAGAGTAGGACGAACCACAATAGGCAACGCAAAAAGAATGGGTCGGGGGGACAGCCTCCCCGGCCCATTCGGCCGGATCGTGGATCCCTTTCGGGCTAAGAGGCCTTGCTCGACGGCTCGAGTGAATGAAGCAGCCGCGTCGATACGTTGGTGATATCCGCGACGGCTTGGTCGAAAACAGCCCGGTTTACTTTGGAGGGACTCCGGAAGCCGCTGATCTTCCTTACGAACTGCAGCGCAGCGGCTTCGATCTCCTCATCATTCGGTGGATTCTCGTAGTCACGCAACACCTTGATGCTTCGGCACATCATCGCCTCCTCTCCGACGGTCCGGCAAGACTAGGCCGTAGCATCGCCACGTGGAGACACGGGTGAAGACCGCCTTCGTCCTCGGGGGCGGGGGGTTGCTGGGAGCGAGCGAGGTCGGCATGTTGCGCGCGCTCCTGGAGAGGGCCGTGATACCGGACCTCATCGTTGGAACCTCTATCGGAGCCTTGAACGGAGCCGTGCTGGCAGCGGACCCGTCCCTGGAGGGCGTTGCTCGACTGGCCGATCTGTGGGGCAACGTCGAACAGAGCGGGGTCTTCAGCGGATCCATGCTCGGCCGCATCACGACGCTGGCGCGGACTCGAACACACGCTCACCCCGGGGAACCACTGAGAGAGCTCATCGAGAAGCGATTGACGGTGTCGCGCATCGAGGATCTGAAGATCGAGTTTCAGTGTGTTGCAGCGAGTATCGAGCTCGCCGCCGAGCACTGGTTCACGGAGGGACCTATCGCGGATGCGGTTCTGGCTTCATCGGCCGTTCCAGGTCTACTGCCACCGGTTCGCATCGGCGATGAGCACTTTTTCGACGGGGGGCTCGTCAACAGCATCCCGGTGGATCGAGCGGTGAGTCTGGGCGCGAGCTTGATTTTCGTCCTGCAGGTGGGGCGCATCGAACAGCCGCTCACGGTTCCCACCAAGGCCTGGGAGGTGGGGCTGGTCGCGTTCGAGATCGCGCGCCGGCATCGTTTCGCCGAGGAGATGAAGTCGTTGCCGAGTGGCGTTACCGCTCATGTGCTTCCATCCGGTGAGGAGCTTCACTACAACGACCTCAAACAGCAACTGCGTTATTCGGATGCATCCAAGGTCGAGGCCCGGATCGAGCGTGGCTATGCCGCCAGCTCTGCATTCCTCGACGAGTTGGGCGTGACTGGCTAGATGCTGCCCCCCCGATTGGTACGTCGCGTGGTCTTCGCGCCACTCATGCTGTTCGCGACGTTCTTCCTAATTACGACACTGC
>JACCXF010000273.1 GCA_013697295.1 Actinomycetota bacterium
TCTCCATGACCACCGCATCGACCAAGAAGCGGGCCAGATCCAACGGACACCTCCAGGCTCGGGGTGTCCACTATGGCCCGCGACATGCTCGCTCAGCCGTGTCCACTATCCGGTGGAATCACACACCACGCCCTCCGCTAGGTCTGACCTGCACGGAGTTCATTTGGACCTACTCAGCGAGAATGCCCCGCGGATCCGTCGGCCATGATTCACTCAGGTCTCCCCTCCACCTGCTCGCCGCTGCCGTGGGGTGGTTTTCGTCACCCCATTGACGGTCTGCCAGGAAGGGTGGAGCGGAGGATGTCCGGAACGGGCTCAAATCGGACAGTTCGCTCAGACGAGCACGTAAAGTTGCCAAGAGGTAACAGTCCGTAGTATTAAGGGGGACGAGTACCCCAAGAAGTGGGTTATTTCTACCAAGAAGTGGGTTATTTCTACCCGGATTGGGGAGAAACAGGGGAGTTGTGCGGGTCCGAGTTGGGTGTACACAGAACGCGGACCTGTTGATCTCGAGCACTTCGGCACGTCGGGGCAGTAAACGAGTAAAGGGACCGGTCCAGGGGCGATGAGCATCACTGTGCAGGAAGAGCTGACGTCTTCGGCCGAGCAGCGTGACGGATCGTTCGCCGCCTGGGCGCCCTCTATCGGTCGGGGGAAGCGGGCCTTCCTCCCATCGGGCGAGCTTGTCCTTGCAGTTGATCTGTGGGTCGTCCTCGCAGTCCTCTGGGCCAGCAAGCTGGCATCGTGGGGATTCCAGCCCGCCGTTGCCGTTCTGAGCGTGACGGCCCTTGCTCTGGTGGCGGTCCCTCGAACGTTCTCCGATCACTTGACCTTCAGCGCGATCGAGGACGCCGGAAGCATCATCCGCCGTGTGGCGCTCGCCTACGCACTTGCGTCCGCTGCGCTTGCCCTGTGGGGAGGCGGCTCACCCCTCACCCTGCTCGCCGCCGCCGGGTGTCTGGCAGGGGGTCTGACTTTCGGAAGGGCCTTCTCCTACGCTGCCGAGCGCAAGCTGAGGTACAAGGTGAGTCGCTCGAGGACTTTGATCGTCGGTGGTGGGGAGGTCGCTCGTCGCGTCGTTTCGATCCTCGCCCATCGGGAGCATTACGGATTGCAAGTCGTAGGTGCTGTTGACGATGATCCGAAGTTCTCGCCATCTGAACTTGGCAAGCCCGTATTGGGCGGGATCTCGGACCTTCCCCTCGTCGTCTCGGCGTACTCCATCGATACGGTGATCATCGCCTTTGGGTCCGGCGATCAGGCCGACCTGATCCCCGCGATCCGTAAGATCCTGACTTCAGGCGCGAAAGTGTGGGTGGTCCCACGGTTCTTCGAGCTCGGCTTCGACGAATCGGGCGCCAATCATCTCTGGGGCCTGCCCCTCATGAGGGTGCGGCCGCCGGCGCATGCACGGCCCGAGTGGGCGGTGAAACGGTTGGTCGACATCACGCTTGCGGGCCTTGCCCTTGCCGTTGTTTCGCCGGTGCTTGCCGTCATCGCCCTCGCTATCGGACTCACGTCTGGGCGTCCGATCCTGTACCGCCAGACGCGGGTTGGGATGGGTGGCAAGCCGTTCTCCCTCCTCAAGTTCCGGACGATGAAGCGGGCTGACGAAGGCCAGGACGCGACTGAATGGGTCGCGGACGCCGACCGTGTCACTCCCCTGGGCAGGTTCCTTCGGGATTCGAGCCTCGATGAGATTCCGCAGTTGATCAACGTTCTGCGGGGGCAGATGTCGCTTGTCGGTCCTCGTCCTGAGCGACCTCACTTCGTCGAGATGTTCACGGAACGTTTTTCCCAGTACGCAACTCGCCACCGTTTGCCCGCCGGCGTGACCGGATGGGCGCAGGTCCATGGGCTCCGAGGAGACACCTCGATCGAAGAGAGGGCGATGTTTGATAACCACTACATCGAGAATTGGTCATTGGCGAACGATGTAAAGATCGTGTTACGGACGACAGGCTCTATCATCAGGAATGCATCCCTGGTGTCACTGAATACAATCGGAGCAGAGCAAGCGAGCGAGAAGCCAACGGAAGGTGGAAACGATGTTCGAGAGAGAGGGTCACATGTCTAGCGCAAGACTTTTGGCGGGAGTGTGGTTGGTTGCCATGGCGGTTGTTCTGGGGCTCACCGGGACTGCCTTGGCGCAGGAAGATCCGTACGCCAGCGACGAGCCCAAGGGAAGTCAGATCATCCGTGAGAACGACAACCCGAACGACAACCCGAACGACAACCCGAACGATGACGTTCTCGGAGAGCGAACCGCGACCGAGGCCGAAGGCTCCTCCCTACCGTTCACAGGTGGCGATATCGTCCTGGTCACGGCAACGGGGGCGGCTCTGGTTCTAACGGGCATGGCCATAGTCCGTCGAGTTCGGGCCTCAAGAGGCGAGATCTAGAGCCGAGCTCGGGCTTCGACTCAGACGAGGTCTAAAGCAGGGGTTCACGCCAAAACCGGACGAGTGAATCCCACATCCGTGGGATACCCCACCGCTCCTGCTTGCGCGCGCGGATGATCACGGGTCGGTCGAAGTCTCCTTGATAGTGGAGATTCTCCTGCTCTACCTCGGTGTCTAAACCCCGGACCGCCCAATCATCGGGAAAGTTGATATTCAACTCGAGGTCGGCATCGGTCGCGAGCGGCTGAGGGATCGCGGTCAGCTCGTATCCGCCGACCACGGCGTCTACCTCATACCGGACTTCGACCGTGGCCGAGTCGCCGGGCGCGATCTCCACATAGACGCCAGCGGTCTTACGCCCGTCCTCGCGCTCCACCACGACCCCCGCAGGCACGTCCCCGAGTTCGACGGCTTGGAGCGTTGCGTCACCCGGCATGTAGACCTCCACGAAACTTCGAAGAAGACCATAGGGGGTCCCGGCAACATAACGAGTGAGGCCCACCGGGACCTCATTGGACAAGGTCACTCGGGTTAGACAGGCGGCTTCGCCGCTTGGTGAGATATCGCAATTGTGGGTAACCCGCCGCGCCGCCCAGTAGTCGAGCTTGCTGCCGCGACCCGGACCGCCTCCTCGATTCTGAACCGTCACCATCATCGTGTCTCCACGAAAATCGCGCGACAGATCTCCGGTCATCCCTGCATCCCGAAGAGCCTGCTGCTCGGTGGGTCGGAAGGAGTTGAAGCGGAGGTGGCCACCGGCAAAGGCCTCACCGAGCTCGAGCAGGCGGGTTCTTCCGGTGAGCCCGCGGCCGAGCAGTTGTTCGAAAGCCAACCGCCCGAGTTCCACGAGGAACGCTCTTCGAGCGTTCTGATCTGTGAACCGCTCATAGGCGTCGGAGTAGGCAAAGCGCGCCAGCGATTCCTTATCGATAGAGTCACCGGTGGGCAGATCAAGCGTCGCATCCTCGGATAGCAGTGCCGAGAAGCCGCGGGGATCCGCGACTATGACTCCGTCCGTCGGAGTGCCCGTTACCTCCTCGAAGAGGCGTGATGAAACCACCCCGACATCAGGGATGTCGGGTGAGTAGGTGGTGTTCAACCACAGAGTGCTATTCGCTTCGTAGGTCCCGTATCGTTTCAAGTAGGCGCGAGGTGCCTCCACTTGCACGCGCGGTTCGGTCTGCAGGTCGTGCGCCGAGGCGAACGAGCCGAGTTGCATACTTCCGTCCGACAAGGTCAGCGTCCCGGCCCCGGCCAAGATGCCTCCTGCACCTCGAAGTTCTGAGTTGTTGAGTAATAGAACGAGGTAGGTTCGGTCTTCCTCACTTCCGAGCAGAGGCCCCACTGCCTGCAGTAGTTCCGCCGCCGCTTCGGCGGCGTCGTGAGATGACTCGGCCCTGTTGGTTAGCTCGGTGAGTAGATCCCAAAGGGGGGGCAGCAAGGCGCCGGATCTGCTTTCTTGCAATCTCTCTACCATCAGTTTGAGTTGTTCAGCCGTGTTCTGGAGGGGCTCCTGAAGTTCCGCCAGACTCTCCAAGTTGATGCGGGCGTCGTTTATCAACCCTTCTTGTTCAAGAGTTTCCAGATTGCCGGCCAGGATCGCTGCGTTCGAAAGAACGTCGGAGGTGGAGCCTGCTATCGATCTCAGGGCGTCGATATTGGGGCCGATCAACGGGAGCTTCGATGCAATTCTTGCCGGAGACCCGCTCAGATGTTGCTCTGCCGCCAGGGCATGAGATTCGGATGTTCTGACCGCTTGTTCGTTGAGGCTTTGCGCTGATCCTATAGCCCTGCGCGCGGACGCGAGCTGGAGAGCCGCTGGAATGATTGCGTAGCCGATGAGCGCAAGCAACAGCAGACAGAAGATGAAGGCGACGATGAATGCCTTTCTCGGGCCGCGCCGCCGCTTTGTACGTGGTTCGTCGGCTACTTCGAGAGACTCCTTGGTCCGCATGCCTGGAGTCTAGATGGACAGCCGGATTGACCGGTTTGCGCTGAAGGTCAAGGAAAAGCGGAGGAATGCCGACTAAGAACTCGCGGCCGATGCCTCGGTCGATCGAGTCTACATAGTTGCGGTGACAAGCGACGAAAGACGAACGTCGTTTGCGCCAGCAGGAGTCGGTATGCGAACCCCTAAAGTGTTCTTGGGTGTCCTTTGCGTTGTCCTCTTCTTCGTGAGCGGCGTAGCGGTACCCGACGAAGCTCATGCAGCCAGACGCTGCTTCACTCAGCGCGCCGGCGACAAGCGCCTGGTGCGTGACATCAACGCGAGGCGATATCGACGGGGCACGCGAAGACTGGTTCTGGACCACCACCTATCTCGCGTTTCCGCTCGGCACGTACAGGAGATGGCCGTTCGTGGTCGATTGTTTCGCTCTCCTCGACGAATCCTGAAACGCCGTGTCCTCCGTGAGCGGCGGCTGGGGCAACACATCGCCGTGGGCCGTACCTGGCGGTCGGCCCGGATGGCGCTGTTGCGCTCGCCTTCCTTTCGACATGACATGCGCTCCGGCCGGTTTAGGCATGTCGGTTTAGCGATACGACGGCGAAACGGGTGGTTCTGGGCTACCGTCCTGTTCGAGGCGCGGAGAGATCCCGGCACTCGTTTCAACATGTGTTGGAGTGTCAGGAAGAGTCCGGTGTCGCGCAAGCCTCCACCACCGTCTCCGTCGCCCTCCGCGTCACCTGCACCGTCCGCGTCACCTGCACCGTCCGCGTCCCCGCTTCCGGGATTACCCGGCTTGTTCCAGATCTTTTCCTCCACGAGCTATTGGAATATGCCCTTGAGTCCGGATGCTCCACGTGACTCGAAGTCCTCGAGCATCATCTCGTTCCTCAAGCAGGACAGCTCGTTCCCGTACGTGCGTATCACCGGGACCGGCGATAACCAGTGGGGCAGCCCCGTTTACGTCTCCAAGCTCGATACTCCCGCCGTTCGGCTGGACTGCACCGGCTGGTGTCCGGCCGCCATCCCCGACAGGATCCATCTGCCGGCCGCTGCGACCGTTCCCAACACCTCAGATGGCACCGTGACCCTCTACGACGAATATCGGGGCTACGTGCTCGGACTGTGGCGAGCATCTCCGAACGCCGATGGCAGCTGGACCGCCCAGGGAGCGGACGTTTACTACTCGGACTCCAATGGACTCGCGGGTTCCTTGCCGGGTTCCGACGAAGCGCGCAACGCGGGCCATCGTGGCCTCAACTCGATGGTGCGGGTGTTGCGTTATGACGAGGTCAAGTCTGGCTTAGTCGATCACGTGCTCGAGCTGTTCGTGAACACCGCTCGCATGGAGCACGTCTTTCCGATGACCGGCCACGAGGCCCATGGCACGATGGATGTTAGCGCGCCCCCGGAGGGGACCCGGATCCGGATAAAGCCGTGGATAAACCTCGACGGTTACAACCTGTCGCCGGCCGCAAAGGTCATCGCAACGGCCTTGCAGCGATACGGAGCCGTCATCGGGGATCAGACAGGGGGCCCGGCCTCGATCGGGGTCGAGAACACGGTCCTGGGGGGTCGGGGAGATCTCTGGAGGACGCTGCTGACACCGGATGCTCTCAAGAACATCCCCTTCGATGCCTTCGAGGTGGTCGAGTTAGGTTACGACCCAACCGCGCTACCTTAGGTCCCAGAGGGGGGAGAACCCCGACATCTTGGATCGACGGAGGAGCAGCCGGTGAGAGTTGTGGCGAGGACTTTGGGTTGGATCGCGCTCTTACTCGCGCTCACGTCTTGTGCGAATGACCCGGAGATCTTCAGTTTGGACCGAGGCTACTGGAATACCCCTCTGCCTCCGGACGCCCCTCGGGACCCGCGATCTGCTTCGATGATCTCCTGGCTGGCTGAAGACAACTCCCCCCCTTACCTGCGCATCTCGGGCATCGGCGACGGCGAGTGGGGGAGCCCTGTCTTCGTGGCCCAGGACGACACTCCCGCTCGCCCTTTGGCGTGTGACGGTGGCTCCTGTCCGCCGAGTATGCCCGAGGAGATCCGTCTGCCATCCGAAGCTCGTCCTCCAGGTACCTCCGACGCGACGATCACTCTGTACGACGAGCGGCGTGGGTACGTCTTAGGGCTTTGGAGGGCTTCACAAGAACCGGACGGAAGCTGGGCGGCCCAGGGAGGAGACATCTACTACCTCGACTCGAACGGCCTGGCAGGGAGCCTGGCTGGTTCGGACGAGCCGCGCAATGGCGGTCACCGCGGGCTCAATTCGATGGTCCGGGTGCTGCGCTACGACGAGGTGGACTCCGGCACGATCGACCACGTGCTCGAGGTGTTCGTTAACACAGCACGGATGGAGCACGTTTTCCCCATGACCGGTCATGAGGATCACGGGACGTGGCATCGGGATGCTCCTCCCGAGGGCACGCGCATTCGGATAATGCCGTCGGTCGACGTCGACAGCTTCGACCTGTCGCCGGCAGCCAAGGTTATCGCCACCGCGCTGCAACGTTACGGGGCTGTTATCGGCGACCAGACGGGGGGCCCGGCTACCATCGGGGTGGAGAACACGATTCTGAGCGGCCAAGGTGACTTGTGGACATCCGTTTTGACAGCGGATGCCCTCGCCGACATTCCGTTCGAGGCCTTCGAGGTGATCGAACTCGGTTACGACCCAACTGGAGAGTCATCTTGAGATCGTTGATCGTTGTCGTGGCACTCCTTGTCTTGGTGCCTCTGTTCAAATTCTGTGCCGAACGCCCCACGATGACGATCGTTCCCATCTACGCGTTCTCTCTGCCCCTCGCGAGTGTGGTGGAGCTGAACGTTCCGCTTCCTCCGCCATTCAACACTTTGAGTTCACTCTTGGGAGCCTTCCTCCTAGCAGCCGTCTTCGTTCACATCACCGTGTTCGAGCGTGCGCGGGTCCCTTCTCCTCCCGTTGGTTTGTGGTGCCTTTTCATGGCATGGGTCAGTCTCACGGCTCTGTGGGCACCCAGCTCCGGCAAGGCGATGCAGGGTTTGATGATCGCCGTTCCGCTGGTGATGGTGATGATCGCGTTCTCTCTCTTGAACTGGAGTCGGAGAGATATCGATGTATTGAGGCTGGCGATCGTGATCAGCGGGCTGGTCGTCGGCGCCTACGCCCTGTACCTGCTGGTGAGCGGCGCGGGTTTGCCAAGTCACGGGGTAAACGCGCGTTTTTCGGTAACCTCTGACGCCGAGGACACCGATCCCAATATCCTGGCAGCCTCGCTGTTGTTGCCGATGGCAATGGCGCTCGAGATGTTTGTTCATACGAGGATCACCTGGTGGAGCCGGCGCACGTCGCGCTGGATCGGAGGGTGCGCACTCATCCTTACCCTTTTTGCGATCATCGCGACAGGCTCGCGCGGGGGATTGCTGGGATCCTTTGCTGCGATCGTGCTGACCCTCTACTTCGCCGGGCGGTCAGCTCGAGGGCGACAGGTGGCACGGCGATCCGCTTCCAGTCTCGTTACCCTCTTGGTCGGCTTCGCCCTCGTCGTGGGAGTGATCGGCTTGTTGAGCCCCAACGCCGTTCAGAATGTTGTGGGCAGCGATCCCATCCAACGTTTGACGCGGCCGGATTCCTCCGGACGGAATGACATTTGGAAAGCGGGTTACCTCGCCTGTGAGCGACACTGTGATCATGGGATCGGGATCGGAAACTTCGTGGCCGCTTATAACGAGACCTTTCCCTTTTCCGGGGCAACTGGAAACATCGGCTTGAACCGGCCCGCTCACAACACGTACCTCCAGATAGCGGTTGAGACCGGCTTCGTGGGACTAGCCCTGCTCTTGGTGGCTCTCGCCTCGGAATGGGCCGCGCTGTCCATGGCTCCCGCTAGGGAGATCATGCCCGCACAGCGCGCCGCCTTGGCGGCGCTGTTAATCGCGGAAGTATTCTTGACAGCGATCTGGTTCAAGTTCTTCTGGCTACTCATCGCGGTCGACCGCGCGATCGAAGCCGCACCCGAACAGGAGTCAGTGGCATCGGAGTCACCGGGCCCCGATGGACTCCCACCAACTCTGGCCGCGCCGGTGATGCGTCGAGCCGGTGTGGTCGAGACGTAGCGAATTATCGGTGGCCCACGGCATCTTTGACGATCTCTAGGAGCCTGTTTGCATAGAGCGTGGGCGTGAAGCGACCTCTCGCGGCATCCTTGGCGCGCGCTGCCATCGTTTGTACAGCCTCCCGATTGGCTTCGTCCAGAACCCATTCCAGTGCCCCGCGCAGTGCCTCCGCATCTCCAGGAGGAACGATCAGACCGGTTATGCCATCCTCCACGTAGTCCGTTGCTCCCGGCGTGTCCGTCACCACGACGGGTTTACCGAGAGCCATGGCGTTCAAATAAGTCTGCTGACCGGCGCTCCGCTCGAGGCCACCCTGGATCGGAACCACGACCACGGTTGCCTGACGCATGCACTCCATGAACCGGTCGTGGGCTACTGGCCCCAGCGTTAGGTTGCCGGGAGGAGAGAACCCCCGAGGCGGGTGGAGGCGAGTGGCCACCGTGACGGGTGTGGGCAGAGCGCCGGAGATCTGCAACAGGGACCCGTAATCGCGCAGTGAGTCCCCCCCCGAGAAGACTCCTCCTGTGTTGGAAATCGGTCGCGAGAGTTCGCTTGCGTCGATCGTGTATGGCCATGGAGTGAAGCGCACCCGTTGCGACTCGACCTTCCAGGTTCGGGGAAACATCTTTTTTTCGCGAGTGGACAGAACGCAATAGGTGATGCGGGGGTCATCCACGAACCTGATCCCTGCGCGACAGGCGGATCTATCGATCCACCCGTTGCCTCGCTTCCAAGTGCAGTCGGCGATGACTATTGGAGGGCAGTCGTGCCGCCGGGTAAGAAAGCCCGCCGCTAAGAGGTCCGAATACCACCCTCGAGCCCCCACCGAGCCGTCCAAAACCAGGCCATCGAAGGCCGGCGCGGAGGCGAGGATGTGCCGTACGAACGACAGTGGCTGAAAATCTGACCTGTTGAGTACGTTTATCTCGACGTCGGCAGTGCCCATGGTCAGAGGGGGGTCTCGTAGGGTGGTTAGCAGGCTGAGCATTCGGGTTTCCAGGATCGATGTCCAAGTCGCGACGCGGGTGCGTCAGAGCCGTTGCATCATAGCGGGATGAAGATCGTTTACGTGATGGGGTGGGGTCGAAGCGGGAGCACCTTGCTTGACACGATGCTGGGTGAGCTCGATGGGTTCTTCTCGGCCGGAGAGCTCCGCTACGTGTTCAATCACTTCGTCAAGAAGCGCCCCTGTGGATGTGGCCGGCCGATCGATGAGTGCCCGGTGTGGAGACCGGTGATGCATCGGGTCATGGAGCGTGTCAAGCTGGATAACGACCTTCGCAAGGCCGCTGCGTGGCAGAGAGAGGCGCTACGGCTGCGACATCTGCCCCGGCTCCTACAGCTCCGTCAGGCGACTCCGGGCGGACCGCTGGCTCACTATGTTTCGACTCTCAAAGCTACCTACGAGGAAATCGCTGAGGTAACGGGAAACACCGTGGTGATCGACTCGTCGAAGAGACCTTCCGACGGGGCGGTCTTACGCCTGCTGCCGGACGTGGAGGTTTACCTCATCCATCTCGTTCGAGACCCGCGGGCCGTGGCCTACTCATGGCAGCGCAGGCGACCTCAGGGGGACCGTGACTCCGATATGCAACGTTTCGGCACGCTGGTCAGTTCTTTTAACTGGCTCACATGGAATGTGATGGCGGAGGTCGTATGTCGTCGGCATGGAGTCGAAAAGTGTCGGAGGATCCGGTATGAGGACCTGGTCGCAGATCCCCGTCGCGTACTTCAAGACGTAGCGGTTCTTACGGAGACCGAGGGAGTGGAGCTGCCTACTCTGGATGACTTTCGAGTCACCTTGTTGGAGAACCACACGGTTGCCGGGAATCCTCGTCGCTTCCAGACGGGTACAACCTCGATCCGTAACGATGAGGCATGGCTACATCGGCAGTCACTTCGCGACCGCGTCGTGGCGACGGCGATGTCGGCACCTTTGCTGCGCCGTTACGGTTACAAACTCCGCCCAACGGTATCCCCCGAGCGGTCAGTCTGAGAGAGGTGTCTCGTCGGCCCGCTTGCGTCCGGGTCTTAGTAGGGAGACCAACGCCTCCTTGTCCTCCACGCTGAAGCGAAAGAGGATGAGCAGCAAAGAGTAGATAGTTGCCAGAGCGATCGCCCCGGTCACGGCCGTCGGAACGCCCGGGTCCAGGTCGATCACGGCGATCATCAGCGCTGAGAGGGCTCCGGCCGAGATGCCTGCGATCGACGGTTTCCAGTGGTCTCTCCTGAATGGGTGCATGTGATCCGACATCCAGACCTGGATCAACGGAACTATGTTGTTGATCGCGGTCCCGACAAGCTTCGCGATGGCGGCGCCGACGATGCCGTGGTCGGGTATCAACCAGAGCCCCAGTGAGATCTCAACCACTACGACGATGACGTAATCGACCAATGCAGCGGTCGATCTGCCCGTAAGAATGAGCGTGCTGGTAACCGGACCCGTGAGGAAGTTGAAGAGCATCGCGAACGCTAGTATCACCAGCGTGCTCTCGGCCCCCGAGAACCCCTCGCCGAAGATCGCGAGAATGTCGGTTGGGAACGTGATCAAGAACACGAACAGTGGGAACGCGAGCATGAATCCCCACTTGCCCACGTTCTTGAAGAGGGCTGCTAGTTCTTCCTTGCGGTTCTGGAGGTGGAGATCTCCGGCGATAGGCGTGTAGACCCTATTCAGGGAGTTGTTCACAGCGGTGGGCGCGGCGGCGATCTTCCTACTGGCCGTGTAGATGCCGCTGGCCGACAGTGAGGCGATGGATCCCAGGATGACCGGAAAGAGTTGCGCCCTCAGATTTTCGACGAGCTTGGTTCCCCAAGCGGGGATCCCGAACTTGATCATCTCGCGGACGGGGATCTCCGCGGTCTTACCTCGCAGGGGGAATCGGCGATTGAGCACGAAGGTCGCCATGAACGCGACGGCCACCTGAGATCCCAGCAGCCCGACGAATGCAGAGGTCGGGCTGGCTACGACGACAAGACACCCGACGACGCAGATGATCCGCACCAGGGGCTGGAGCAGACTCGAAACGATGGCCACTTCTTTCACGCGCTTGAATGCCTGAACCCCATAGAGCATCACCTGAGTGAGTCCAAGGAGGGGCACCATCAGACCAGCAAGGCGTAAGGGCGTCGTAAGTGCCGGCGAATGGAATATGTGAACCGCCGTGGGGGCTGAGAGCGCGATCAGGATCCCGCCGGTGAGGCAGAGAGACACCCCACTGATCAGGAACCCGAGGTGGAACGTCTTGCGAAGGCGTGGATGATCCGACGTTCCTTCGTAGAAAGAGCCATAGCGCAGCATGATCCAGTCCACCCCGAGGAGACCGATCAAAGATAAGGCGTTAGTGATCGAGAAGGCCACCACATAGGCACCAAACTCTGAGGGACCGAGTGCTCGGGCGAGGATCACGTTCAGCAGTAGTGCCGCGGCGTAGGTGAAAACGCCGCTTGTAAGGAGGGTGCTTGACTGACGGGCGAGGCGACGCGCCTGGAACCGGCGATCGCTATTGTCGACGCTCGTCAATGTGCCTTGAAACTACGACGGTCGGTCACCTCAGAAAGCCGGGTTGGATCATGACGACGATCCGTCGACCCTGATGACCAGCCTCTAGCTCCTCGCCCACCCTGTCGAGGAGGGCCCCCCTGGTCCCACGCGGCACCGCAACCACGACGAGAGGTGCCCCTTCCACATATCTCAACAGGCCGGTATCGCCGAAAAGCCTCCACGAAACGTGCCAGTGGGGAGAGGTGACGCCGGGCGGGTCGGGCGGTACCGCCCCATCGATCTCCAATGTCAGGTCGTCGCCCGAGGATCCCTCGGTGGGGGCTCCAGGGGATCCACCAGCTACAGGATTCTGGATCGTTGATCTGAGCTTGTTCTGCAAAGCACCGATGAATGTGCGGGCCGTCCGCCGACCTATCCGGTTATAACCGACGATCACGCATGGAATCTCGCCACCACCTGGATGCGCCCCCCGGACGGTGCTCGCCAGGCTTAGAACGGCGCTTTGGGGTCGTATGGCACTCGCCTCACTTGGACGTTTCTTGCTCCAAGGAGTTGATAGGGCGCGAACGCGTATTGTCATGCACGACTCCGCGTGCAGACGATCGACAGCCTGTGCTTCGCTTGTCACAGGTCGCCGCAGGAGCACCCAGAGGAAGGCGAGGACGAATCCAACGACGGCTCCGACAACGGGTCCCAACGCGATAGCCTCTCGTAGCGACGGCTCCACTCGGTTTCCTCCGATGGCAGGAAAGACGGAGAACTGACCGATGTTGCGGAGCTCCGACACAGACTCGAAACTCTCTGCGGCGGAGTTTGCAAGATCGATCGCATCTTCTGGAGAGTTCGCTGTCGCCGTGATCTCGAGGGCACCCTCTACGTTGGAGGAGGCGGAAAGCTGCTCCGTCGACAACAGTGAAACAGGTGTCTCGTCGAGATCGAGCTCCTCCAAGACTGGATCCAAAACCGCATCCGTCTGGAAGATTGTTTCGGCAACATTGGAGACATCATCCACGGGGATGGTGGAGCGGGCGATGACGACTACGGATTCTGCGGTGTAGACCACCGGAAGCGAGCGAGCGTAGAGGGTCGCGATCGCAGTTCCGCCCACTACGCAGATCAAGATCAACGGCCAGTAGCGTCGCAGCGGAGCCCAAGGTGAGGCATCAAGGCTGCCAGTGGTTGCGTTATCGGACACTCTTCTCCTCGTGCTTGGGATCGCAGTCGTTCGCTCGCGCTCTAGTGAGCGATCGTAGGTAGACATCCTGGAAGAGCTTAGAGGCTCGAGGGCCTCGGGCGGCGCACACCTGCGGCGGCACCCGGCATATCCTCCTTGGATGGTTGAAACGGGGCTCGTCGAGTGGATAAGACATTACAAGCGGCTCCTGGTCCTGTGCGTCCTCCTGGGAGCTGTGACTGGGGCCCTCTTCCGAATCCTCATCCCGCGTCAGTACGAAGTGTCTTCCGTGCTCATCGAAACGTCCGGTGCTATCGCCCCACGCAATCTCGGACCCATTGCGATCGCCCTCTTCAGATCGGCGGCGGTTTACGACCTGGCGGTGCAGGAGCTAGACACGCCCGCGCTGGGGCGCAGCTTCCTGGACGAAAGTTCGGAAGTCCGGCCGGTTGCGGGGACGAACGTGCTGCTGATCGTGGGTCGCTCCGAGAGCCTTGCGACCGCTCGCGCGATCTCTCTGGTGATGACGGAGTCGTTGCAGGAGGCGGCTGCACGAAGGGCGGAATTCCTTGAGTTCGATGTGTTCCAGGGGCCCCGTCAATCTCCCATCGCGGCGGGAGCCTCGAATGGAGTAGTCATCGTCTTTGGAGCGACCGCGGGACTTTGGGCCGGCATTGCTCTCGCGCTACTTCACTATAGGTACAGACGCCCGGTCTTGTCTCTTAGACGCGCGATGGATCTGAGCGGCGCGACCTTTGTCATCCTGGTGCAGGGACGCAGAAGAGGATGGTCGAAGCTCAAGCGTCGCCTCGGTCCACCCGGCCCGATCCGAGAGAGCCTTTCGCAGGCGTTTGCCTCATCGTCGGCTCTGACTCACGAGTCGGAGGTGGCGTTCGACGTGGTGGGTGACCCCGCTCTCGCGGTTGACCTGGCCCGCGTAACCCAATCGAACGGAACAGCCAGCTTGCGTGAGGACGTCAGGCGGCTGGTGATCGTTGCCGCGTCCAGCACCGACTGCCGGGAATTGAGCGTCGTTCGATCGGTTCGGGACAATGACCCGGCTCGAACGGACGACGCCCTGGTGTGGGTTCGTTGATCGGCATTATTCGATGTATCCCAAACTGCGAAGATGTTCGGCCACTTGATCGAGCTCGCCCTCGCTGAGACCTTCTCCTTGCCGCGTGAATGTGCTGCTCGATCGATCCTCTGCGGCGTTCGCTTCGGGAAGCGTCGCGATTGCTTCGATCACGCTTCCGTCAAGGCCTCGGGGATCGACGCCGCAGAAAGCCAATGCCGTTGCTGCAAGATCTGCGATATCGCGTTGACCCAGATCCGTCTGACCGACGCCGTTCACCGCGAGCACACCGGAGCGCCGGTGCATCCCGCTTGGCCAGTCGGTCGACTCGGACACGCTGTTGACGTGAGAGAAGGTCCACATGTCTCTCGCGGTAACCACCATGTCGGGGGCGAGATCGAGATATGGGCCGCTGTAGAGCTCTTCTTTGAACCTAACCGCTGCCACCGGCCGCTCGCCCGTAAGAGGGTCGACGAAGGCGATCAGCGCATCTCGAACCTCATCCCTCTTACGATCGTAGTCCTTAACTAAGATCGTCCCTTCGGGTTCTCGGCCCTTGAGATTGATGGAGATGCCGCCACCGGCGGCGGAGCGATACGCACTCGTTGTCTTCCAGTTGATCGATGACGGTGCTTTCACCGACTGACGCACCCGCTGCCCGACGCCACTGCCGACCGCGCGCCGAAAGGCCGGCGTGCGCTTCAGCTTGTTCAAAACGCTGCTCTTGCGCGATGGCGTCAACAGGCCTAATTCCTCGAGGACCTTCGAAAGATTGGATGCTCTGGTTATGGGCCGGAATCCATGGTCGGACATCAACACCGTCTTGGTTTCCGGCCCTGAAGCCTCCCGCAGGCGATCAAGCGCTCGATCCAGGGCGACGTATACGTTTCGAATCTCACCAGCGAGTTCGGTCGCGGATGCCTCAGCAAAATCAGGATGACGTGGATCGAGCTGTTTTCCGAAAGGATGCTGCAAGCGATCAGGGGCTAGGTAGACGCACACGGCGACGCTCCACTGACCCTCCAGCATCTGCAGGAAAGATTCCGTTCTGGCCTCGACGAGTTGAAGCGCCTCCGAAACAAGGGCGCCTGGAGAACCCTCGTGTTCGGCCCACTCCATCCCATTGATGGGAAATGGTGCCCGGGAGCTCAAGTCGCGACCGAACTCCGGCGGATAGACGGGGTCAGATCCCGGAGGGATCGCAACACCTCCGATCATCCTTCCTCGGACCGGGATCGGGGGAAAAGTCACCGGGATGTTTGCAGCCCTCACCTCATGGCCTGCATCCGAGAGCATCTCCAGGAAGGTTGGTGCCTTGAGGGACGAGGACGTGACTGGGATGTGCCTGCGCGGTTCGGTTGGGTGCCGCTCGATGAAGTCGAAGACGCCGTGCCCGGCAGGATTCAGCCCGGTGAGGAACGTTGACCAGGCGGCCCACGAATGCGATGGGATCGTTGAGAGGAGGTCTCCTCTCCCGCCTCCCTCCAACAGCGCTGTCAGGTTCGGCAGGCAGCCACGCTGTATGAGGTCGTCGAGTATGGCCCAGTCAGCTCCATCCCATCCGATGATGAGGAGGCGCTGCTCGGACGAGGTATCTTCGTGCGGAATCATGTCGAGGAATGTACTACTGGATGCTCACAGCCTTTGCTTCACGGCCCTGATTCGTTGCCCCTGGATGGGCTCTCGCAACACGAAGTCGTTCCCGGCTCGAGTGCGACGTGAATAGGGGGATGGGGGGTCGCTCTATCCTCGCTCGGGTCATCGGCCGATTGCGTCACCGGCGAGGCGCCTCCGCTCCGCCTCTCGACGCCCCGCTCCCGCCGTCACCCGGACTTGGCGGCCCCCTAAAGTCACGTCCGATCTTTATCATCGGTGTGCAGAGAAGTGGAACGTCCCTCCTGCGACGGATCGTCGACGCACACCCTCGCCTTGCTTGTCCTCCTGAGTCGAGATTCATCCTTCCCCTGGCCAGGCTGATCAACGATGCGGCCTCCATGCGGGGCTTGGAATCGATGGGCTACAGCCCTGAACAGATCACCTCTTCCATAGCGCGATTCGCCGATGGGTTCTTGCGGGGCTACGCCGAGGAACAGGGCAAGCAGCGATGGGCAGATAAGACCCCCCACTACGTTGATTGCCTGGATGACATCCATCGTCTCTTCAGCGCTGACGCGCAGTTCATCATCATCGTGCGCCACGGCATGGACGTGGCCTACTCTCTATCCGACCCCCACCGCCACTATCCCGCGATAGATGGCCATGTTGCAGCAGAAGGTGGAAACAGACCCATTGGGGCCGCTCGGTTCTGGAATGAGAAAGCGCGCTTGATCGAGGACTTCAGATCCCAGCATCCGATGTCCTGCATCCAGATCCGATACGAGGACTTGACATCGCGCCCTGAGTCCGCCCTCAGATCCGTGTTCGCCTTCCTCGATGAAGAATGGGATCAGCGGGTGTTGGATTACAACCGCTTCCCCCACCACGTCGGCATGGAGGATCCGGACGTCAAGAGACGTCGTCGTATCGAGCCCAACAGTCACCGCTATCTATCGTGGCGTCCAGACGTCCAGCGAGAGGTTCGGGCCGCGTGCCAGCCGATGCTGTCGATCCTCACCTACGAATGACCGCCGCGGCCGCGCCGGCAAGGGCGACTTCTGAGCGGCGTCCAAAAGTACTGATCGTGGGACAGGGCCCACCCACTACCGGAGGGATCCCGACGTTCGTAACGTTGCTATCGCAAGATGCCTGGCTGATCGAACGAGCCGAGGTTCGCCTGCTGAATACGACTCCTCGAGGCACGAAGTTGCCCGGCTCATTATCACTTTCGAACCTATGGTTTGCGGCAAGTGACGCGACACGGGTCTTCTTCTTCGGTAGACAACACGATGTGGTGCACTTAAACCTAGCGGCTACGCCGATGTTGCCTTTGGTCCGGGCGATGCTGCTGTGCCTCTCCGGCCGGGCCGCTGGATGCGCCGTGGTGCTTCACCTTCACACGGGAGAGATCCCGGCATGCCTGGAACGTCGTCGGTATCGGCGTTTGTTTCGCCTAGTGATGCGGCTCGTCGACGTGATGATCGTCGTCTCCAGAGATGCGGAGAAGGCGGTGAAGGCTCTCGGGGGCGAGGTTGTGAGGATGGAGAATGGCGTGCCCGTCGCCTCGTACGAGGTTGGTCCTAAAGAGGAACCTCCATTGATCACATTCGTTGGAACCGTCTGCGAGAGGAAGGGTGTAGTGGAGCTCCACGATGCTCTCCTGGAAGTCAGGCATGAGCTTCCTCAGCTCCCGTTTCGTCTTCTCATCGTTGGCGATTCGAAACAGGAGGGCCCGGGAGTGTTCCAGCGGATGCTGCGGTTGTACGACGACGCAGATTTCGATGTCGAGTTCACCGGCAGCGTTGATCCAGTGATGGTAAGAGACATCTTGTCGCGATCGAGCATGTTCTGTCTTCCATCTTACTCGGAGGGATTTCCCATCGCCCTGCTCGAGGCGATGGCTGCCGGGGCCGCGATCGTCGCCTCGGATGTCGGAGACGTTGCGTCGATGTTGGACGGGGGGACGGCCGGCGTGTTGGTTCCTCCCCGTGTCACCGGCGCGCTGGCGGATGCGGTTTCCAACCTGCTGCTCCATCCCGACCAGAGGGAAAGTCTTGGCCAACGAGCTCGCGCTCGAGCGGAGGATCAGTACGACCTCCGTAAGGCGGTCTCGAGGGTCCATGAGCTGTATCGAACCTGCGTCACGATGAGTGATGGTGTTGTCGCCGGACGTAACCGGTCTGGCCGCCGGTGATATGAGTACGAAAGCAGCTCCTGTCGGAGCCTCACGCCTCATCCTTGTCACAGACGATGGTTATGGTAAGGCTCGCGGCGCACTCGCCGCGGTCCGCGCACTCGCTCTCGGGGGCTACCGACCTGTGGTCGCCCTCTCAGCGCCCTTCTCTCTCGCTGGTTCGTCTCGTTATGTGGCCGGGGTCGTGCGGATCCCCGCCTCAAGCTCAGATCGGTACGACGAGGCTCTTCGTCGGGAGTCAAGCCGAGGTGAGTTCGCAACCGTTCTTTCCACAAGCGATCGAGCGCTTGAGGCGCTGCGTGCACCAGGTCGCGAGTTCATAGATAAACGGCGATTGGCCAAGGCCGCGCTGAAGGCCGGGATCGGGTCCCCTCCGTCGTCGGTGTTCGATGATGGTCGGGCTCTGCTTCGGGACGCTCAACTCCTCGACTACCCGCTAGTCGTGAAGCCGGTCGCAGGCCATCCGACGAGACGGGCGGAGGGGCCGCGAGACGTCCAGAAGTGGGCCGATCGGGATGGTCCTTTGCTCGTTCAGCCGTGGCTCCAGGACGAGCAGCGAGGGATCGCTGGGGTCATCTGGAACGGGGAGTTGATCGCGTCTGTTCATCAACGCCATCTTCGACTGTGGCCACCGGACTGCGGTATGACCTGCGCCGCCGAGACCATCGCTCGTGATTTCGAGATGGAGAAGCATCTCGTCAGACTGTTGGGTTCCTACAATGGGATCTTTCAAGCCGACTTCGCAGGCCCGTACCTGCTTGATCTCAATGCTCGGGTTTACGCGTCGCTGTCTCTTGCCGTAGCGGCGGGTGTGAACCTTGCAGCCTTGCATTGTGACTTGGTGACTGAGAGAGATGTGGAGCCCCAAGAGGCGCGGCGCGGCGTTCGATTCAGATGGTTGGATGCCGATCTTCGCCGCCTTGTGGTTGCATGGAGGCGAAAGGAGATGACGGCCCCTCGTGCCCTGTGGGAGATGCTTCCGCGTCCCGGGACCGTCTTTGCGACCGAATCCCTCAGGGACCCGGGGCCTTCCTTTGCCCGGGCGCGACATGTTTTCTCCGACGGTCGCTGGCGCCGTAGCTCTGGCCGAGCTAGGGGAGCGATCTAGTAGCCGAGCCTGCTCAGATGTGCTCCCAGGATCTTGGTGAGAGAGTCGATCTGACGCTTCGTAAGGTCCTCCAGGTAGCGCTCCTTCTTTCCCTTGGTGAAGACGAAGTCGCTGAACGTTTTCTCGAACGCGGACGACCACTCCAAACCGACGACCTCGAAAACCTCGCCGAGGCGCTCGCGCGGAGCCTCTACAAAATCTTCGTAGCGCAGCTCGTTCCACTGCGCGGCTGGGATCTCAGCGCGGCACTGTTCGAATCCGTCCATCAGGACCTTCCATTCAAGCCCGGCGAGCACGACGAAATCCCGTTGGCTATCCAACCACTCCTGTTCGTAGGCCGCGGGCAGTGACCCGAATCCCCACTCACCGGGACCTTTGAAGCCCCGCCACCACGGGCGCTGGATGAGCGAATTGGCGACCGCGCGCCCATCCCTGATGACGTGCAAGAACTGAGCCTCGGGAAAGATCGCGTGCAAGAATCGGGCCCGCGGCCATCCAGTGAACTTGTGCATGAACAGTTTCTTGCCTTGAGATGCGTCTCGTTCTTCAAAGAACGTGCGGCATCTCTTCGCCACCCAAGGAAAGGCATCAGCCGCGGTCAGGTCTCTGAAGGTGCTTCCTAGAAGTGGCGATATCTGTCGTTCGAGTAAGTCGTAGGCCTCAGACGGCCCGAAGTGCACCTCCGGTGGTTCACCCGAACCGATCAATCGTCGTCGATCCCTTTGGGTGTACCGAGCCGGCGTGCGTCGGTAAAGAGCGTTATTCCAACGACCCAGCGAGTTGATGAGGGATGCGCGGTCGTCGATGTTGGATACGAACCCAACGTCCTGATGGCGCGCAAGAACCTCTTGCACCATGGTGGATCCGCATCTTCCTGTACCGACGATGAAGAGCAGATTCATCGTTCCTCATCTCTTGTTCGTTGGGCTTTCACGCTGCGGTACAAACGGCTCGTGCGCACCCGCAGATACCATCGGGAGTCCTTTATCCGTAGGGCTCCCACTCCCTCCCCCCTGTAGATACCGACTCTGGGGATGCCAAATCTACCGTTCGAAGCTGTTCGGGATGTGCCCACGGCGTGGGTATATCCGGTGCGCTGAGCGATCGCGCGTACTCGATCGTCGTGCAAGCCCCTGGGATAAGCCAGAACATTGACCTTTTCACGAAGCAGATCTTCGAGGATGGTCTTGCTGTGCTCGAGCTCTGTCTCGCACTCTCTCTCGTCGATGGCGGTGAGGTCTGGGTGAGAAAGGGTATGCGACCCGAATGTGACCCCGGCCTGGTGGAGCTCCAGGATCTGTTCTCTCGTGAGGGTCGTTAGGCCACCGGGAGGGGGATCGTCCACCCAATCCGCTCTTGCATCTCCTGTGAGGGTTCCGGCAACCACGAAGACCGTGGCGGGTATCTCTCGCTGGAGTAGGTGCTCGAAAGCATGGTCGTAGATTCCGGTGAGCCCGTCGTCGAAGGTGACCGCGATCATCCCTCGCCCTACGCGTCCGTACTTGTCTACGGAGGTCAGGGCGGCACTCAATGGGACCATTTTCCGCCGTGCCTGCAGCCATCTGCACTGGGCGCTGAAGTCTCGGGTGGTTACGGACAGGTCGGACTCCCAGCCAGGATCGACGGTGTGGTAGCAGAGAATGGTCACCTTGGACCGCCGGGTCGCTGGACGGCTGATCCTTTTGTCGGAGGATCTATGGGCCCCTGTGTGAGTTGGTGGAACAGTCCCTCCCAGAACCCGAATCCCCACGCCAGATGCATCGTTGCGAACGCAAGCGGGAGAAACATGCGCGCCTTTCCGTCCACCTTCTCGAGACTAGATATCGAAGCAAGAGACACGGCGAGGAGATAGGAACTCCCCGTCAGGACGGCGAGGCGCGGCCCACGTCGGCGTGCGACCGACGAGAGAGCGAGAACGGCGACGAGTAGAGGCGGACCGAGATGTCTTGGACGCAACGAGGCTGGGTGGATGAGCGCAACAGCGGCCTTGCCATTTCCGTAACGTCGGTACTGACGAAACAGCTCCGTTATGGATTGTTTGCTGTGCCAGGCGATCTTAAGAGAGGGATCGAACAGGAGTCTGTGCCCTCGCTCCCGAACTCTGAAATCGAACTCGTAGTCCTCATTCGCCTCGAGACGCTCATCCCACCCCCCGAGCTCCCGAACGAGATCAACCGGATATATCCCGAAGGGGACATGGTCTACCTCGGCTCGTTCCTCCGAGTAGTGGTAGAGGGAGCGACCCACCCCGAATGGGGAAGCAAGAGCAGCGGCGATCGCTTTGCCGGCGTCCGTGCGTCCGATGGCATCTTTCCGCCCCCCGACACCTCCCCAGGTACCGTCTTCGTGAAGGGCGATGGCGCGCCGGATGTAATCGTTCGGGATGGTCGAATGCGCGTCGACGCGAACCAGCCAGCGTCCGGTCGCGTGCTTGAGTCCCATGTTGAGTGACGTTGGGATGGAACCTCTTTCATTGGTTACCAGCCGGATGCGACCATCCCGTTCGGCGTGCCTCTGAACGAGGAGGGGGGTTTGATCCTCCGACGACCCATCCACGACGATTATCTCCAGGTCCCTGAGGTCCTGCGCGCATATGGATCGCAGCGTTTCTTCGATGTGGGTTTCTTCGTTCCGGGCTGGGACGATCACCGTCACCAGTGGGGTCTTCCGATCGGCATCCATCAGCTCTTAGATGCGATCGATCGCGCCCTGAGCAGTGCGCGCCGGAGTACCCGAGTGGCATACATGAGGTACACAAGGAGCGCCGGGGCGATGTCATCGAGAGCGAAGATGGCGGCCTCCTGAACCCCCCGATAGGACCGGATCCATTCCCTGATCGAGAGTCTCCCGTCGCGGTGGTAGACCATGGCCGACATGGCATCGTGCGTTTCCAGCAACCATTTCCGCCCGGAGCGGAGGGTAGACGGGGGCACCTTCTGCCCCGTTAGGTCGAGGTACAGGACCCGGACTACGTCCAGTCCCTCGGCACCGACGAACAAGCGAAAGGTCGCGCCGACCCGGGGATTGATGTCCAGGAGCTTGTATCGACCATCTCGTTGGTCATGCCTGAATCCGAGATCCACGACGCCCTGATACCCGATCCCACTGAGGAGCCGCCTGGCCATGGTCGCCACCTCTGGATTTTCCAGGCACACGCCGAGGGTCGTCATTCCTGTGTAGGGAAGGTGTTGTCTCAGCTTTTGACCGGTGGCCCCAAATAGGCATTCGGAATCATGATCGAAGTAGCCATTGAACATCCACACCGTCTCCGGTCCGCCCGGTATGTACTCTTGGAGCATGTGATTGGGTCGCCCCGGCACCTCGGCACTTGCGTAATGCGAAAGAAGGTCTTGAGCGGTGTGAGTGATCACAACGCTTCTCGTATCCGCGCTGAGTGGAAGCAGCTTGGGATCGATGCTCTTCACGACCACTGGGAAGACGGCATCCTTGATGAACTCTCTAACATCATCCAGCGACTGGGGGAAAGTAGCCCCCGGGCTGGGGATGTCGTGATCCAATGCCATCAAATGCAGGCTCTTCTTGTCTGCGAGTCGACTCGTAGTCTGGGGCGAGATGTCGGGGAAAACGAAGAGTTCGCGCAGATCACTCGCTCGGTCGGCTACGAAGAGCGTTGCTGCGTCATCGACTGGGATGAGGATAGCTCGTCCGAGTGTGTGCCCGATCGAGCGCAGTAGGGCGATCGTGTCCTCGGGTTGAGAAGTGAGCCCGTCCCACACGTAGGAATCGCGGATGTATCGGGAGCGAGTGACGGGAGCCCGGTGATGATCATGCACGAGGTACACGTCCACCCCCAGCCGGCCCAAGGACCTCACGACGGTGATCGCGCCATGGGGCAGTCGTCCCCGGACGAACTTCACGATGAGCACGGGTGTCGTCGTCTCGAGACCCTCGTAGCCATCCAGAGGCGCTATTCCTTCTCTCACACAGATCCAGACGCGGTGCCGCCTTGAACACAGACGAGCTCTGCTCCCCGCAATAGGAAGACCTCATCCACATCATCGATGTGATCGAGGATGAATCGAAGATCTTCTTGCTGTCCTGAGTCCTGCAGGTAGCGGGCGCTGGTGGTGCCGGCCAAGGACTCGACGGCAACGTCTTTCCAACGCTCTACGATCTCGATCGCAAGATCCTGTGCTCGGAAACCGTGCTGCACCAAACTCTGCGCGAGGCGCGCGCAGCACAACTGGTCCTCGGCCCTGAACTCTCCATTCGTTTGGGCCCCGATGATTGCGATTCGCTCATATCGAATCGCAAGGTAGTCCGCGGTCGCGCGCTGGTTGCGAAGAGACGCTGCGTAGACATCTTTCGGTTCGCCTAGGTTCCTGATCACCTTGGTCCCCGAACTGGATAGAAGCACCACCGGTCGCGGGCGCTGGTCCTGATCGTCGCGGAGCATAGCTACTGGACTATTTGTGTGGTCCCAACCGGGAGGTGTGATACCCCCCTGCTCGCCAGCGAGCAGTGCATCCGGCAGTGCAGCCGCGAGCCTTAGCGCTTCTTCCTCACTCGACGCCAAGAGACAGCGCCGTCCTTCACTAAGGGCGGTTACGGCCGTCGTAGTGGAACGGATGACATCAATAACAACAACGGCATCGGCGTCGACCGGGGCGCGGTTGGTTGGATCTCTCGAATCTACAGTTACGACGTTCATGGCGGGGGCTATTTCTCTGATGGGGGTGATGGTGTTAGGCGCGGCTCACCGAATGCATCTGAATGAAGCCCCTTTCGGTAGATCTCCACGCGCAGGAGTTCCTCCAGGCGCACGTTCGAGAGGCGCACCTCGGGGCCAAAATGGTTCAGCAACGCGAATTGGCTGTACTTGGTGGGAGCCTCGAAGACGGCCTTGCTGAAACCCACGATCTCCGCGATCCGGTCCGCAAGAGCGCCGTTCAGCCCCCCTTGATCGTCAAAGAGACCAACTCCACGGGCACTCTCCCTCGCTTCGACGACGACCTGTTCGGCGCCGGCCTCGAGCCAGTCGAGAGCATGTTTCAGCCATGAGTCGAGTTCCTGGTTCGTAAGGGGGCCGGAGTGCTTTCCGCCCAGCTCGTACTGACAGGCCAACCCATGGCTGCGTACGGCTTGCACGGTTCGGACTGCATCGAGGTCCGTCCCGGTGAAGCCCTCGCCACATTCGATCCTGCCGAAGCCAACGTCCGCGCAAAGCTCGAGGTAGGCGTCGAGAACGCCCGTCACCGCCGATATCTCGAAGAGGCTTCCACCAGCTACAGCAGTCACACCGTACTCTCGAGCAAGGTCGAGTTTCCTTTTCGTTGCTTTTTGATCGGCCACCAACCAGCAGGCCATCGATAGCTTGATGCTGGCCATCAGATGTGAGCTTTGCTCCAAGTGCTCGGCCAAGGTGCTCACGCCGTAGCCCGTGTCGAAGGGGCTCGTTCTTGGCTCGTGCTCTTGAACCCCGATCGATCTTAGAAAGCTTTGGGAATCCACTAGGTCGAGATCTCTCCCTTGCTGGGCAATGGTCGAATCGTAAGGTATCGCTCTACACCCCTTACTGATGACGAGCAATCACCTCTTGGTTGGTCGAGTTGTAGTGAGGATGCGTGGTGCCGACACCCCGGTCTGGAAATAGCCTCTCGATGTGACACCGAGGAAGCTTTGCGCATCGCTCGGCAACGTAGCCGGACGCAGCGCCTCACGGGTCCCCCTTTCGATCACTCCGAGCAGGTCGTGGGTTGGTTGGGTGCCGTGCAGGCTCAGGAGTACGCCTTGGCGAAGTGGTCTCTTGGACAGCGCAGCCGCGCTGCTCACGACGCTATCGTCGAGCAGGCCATCGCTGAGGGAACCATCCTCCGGACCCACGTTCTGCGACCGACGTGGCACTTCGTTCTGCCCGAGGACATCCGATGGATGCTGGACCTGACCGGGCCACGGGTGCGGGCAAGCATCGGCTCGTACCTCCACAAGTTGGGGCTCGACGAGGACGTCCTGATGAAGGCACACCAAGATCGAGCGGGCCCTGCGCGGCGGCAACCAGCTCATGCGAAAGGAGCTGAAGGTTGTGCTCGAGGGGCCGGGATCGAGGTCGACGGCCTGCGGCTTGGATTCATCATGTCCCATGTCGAACTGATCGGGCTCGTCTGCAGTGGGGCGCGCCGGGGCAAGCAGCACACCTACGCGCTTCTCTCGGAGCGGGCTCCCGACGCTCGCGTTCTCGATCCGGACGTCGCTCTCTTGGAACTCACGCTTCGGTACTTCACGAGCCACGGGCCGGCAACCGTCAAGGACTTCAACTGGTGGTCGAGCCTGCGGATGGCAGACATCAGGACGGGTATCGAGATGGCCGGGTCGCGACAAGATCGGCGGCACACTCACTGGAACGATCAAACGCAGCGAGTGGGACCTGACCTGGAACGTGCCGCTAGACACAGGCGGGTGGCTTGTGAGCGACAACGTTACGATCGAGATCGACCTTCAGGTGGCCCAGAGCCAGGAAGCCGTTGTCCAGGAAGAGGCTGCAGAGTCCAAAGTCTCCGCGTAGCCAGACCCACGATCCGGCCCGGTCTCTCGCTTCGATCTGAGTGGCCGGGTCGTCTCGCGTTCGTGGCCCCCTGAGGGGAGAACCACGTAGCGACTCTCAGCCCTGCCGGTACCCTTGAGCCGATCCTCCGCGCCTCCCCACCGGTGGGTTCACCAGCCAAGACTTCCTGCAGAACTACCGGCGCCGGCGCCGTCCCCGAGCTTTTCTTCCGTTGCGGGAGGAGTACACGATCTGCGGAGGCGCGATGGTCATGCCCTCGGCCTGGAACTCATCGTGCAGGTTCAGCCGTGCTGCGGTCCGGCCTACGTCTCCCATCTCGCTCGGAAGCACGAAGGTGATGCCCAACCCGCTTCGCCCCGCCCGGGCCGTGCGCCCGACGCGGTGGACATAGCTCTTCTCGTCCTCGGGAGGGTCGTAGTTGATCACCCGGGCGATGTCGTCCAGGTCGAGGCCGCGAGCCGCCACGTCCGTGGCAACGAGTGTCTTGACCTCGCCCGTGTCGAATCGCTTGAGAGCCTTCTGGCGCGCGGCCTGGGTAAGATCGCCGTGCATCGCCAGCGCCTTCACACCCTGTGCTTTCAGTTTGTAGACGAGCCGGTCGGCGCCACGCTTCGTCCGTACGAACACGAGGGAAAGGCCCCGGTCCTCCTTGAGGATGCGAGCGAGCGCTTCGACCTTGTTCCCCACGGTCACGGGAACGAAGGCATGGTCCACTTCTTCTACGGTTTGTTTCTCCACCTTGACCTCGTGGAGGATCGCGTCGTTCGTATAGCTCTTCGCGAGACGACCGATCTGTCCGTCGAGCGTGGCCGAGAAGAACATCGTGTGCCTCTGCTTCGGCAAACGTCGGACGATCCGGTCCACCTGTGGCTGGAAGCCCATGTCCATCATGCGGTCGG
>JACCXF010000301.1 GCA_013697295.1 Actinomycetota bacterium
GGGTTCGAGGAGAAGTTCGCGAAGAGGCTAGCGTCCATCAGCTTGTTCTTGGCATCCGAGATCGAATGCGCGACCGAGCGCGGCGGCACCTTCTTCGGATCGATGTTGAGCTCTTTCAGGCACAGCTTGATCATCCGCTCGCTATCCGACTTGTCGTAGATCGAGAAGGACGAACGGATCCCCAACCGGGGTGCCTCCCGGCGAAGGATGCGGACGCAGGCCGAGTGGAACGTGGACACCCACATGCTGTGGGCGACCGGTCCGACCAGCTCGGCCACCCGGCGTTTCATCTCGCCGGCCGCCTTGTTGGTGAACGTGATGGCGAGCACCGCGTACGGCGACACCCCGGAACCCAGGAGATAGGCGATGCGATGCGTCAGCACCCTGGTCTTCCCGGAGCCGGCCCCCGCCACGACGAGGACGGGGCCTGCACCATGGAGGACTGCTTCCCGTTGCACGGGGTTCAGGTTGGCCAGGAGGTCTTCGCTCATGTCATCGATTATGAGGTCTTGGTGCGCGCTCGGAGCTTCTCTAGGACCATCCCGGCCCCACGGCGCTCCGCGGGAGTGAGCCCCACCGCGAGGTAGACGGCTGCATAGGCCGCGAACCCGACGATCGCCGTCAGGGCTACGTCCAGGAGCCACCCGCTCGTGATCGCCGCGTGGATCGCGAACATCGCGCCCAGCGACGCCAGCGAGGGGGCGAGGAGCCTGGCGTAGGTCCTGTCGTAGGGCTGGATCCCAACGAACCTCCTCACCAGGGCGAGGCGCGCCCACTTCGACAGGGCGAAGGTGACGGCGTTCGCGATAGCGGCTCCCTCCATCCCGTACCTGGGGCACAGCCAGAAGGCCAGGCCGAGGTTCAGCGCCAGCGAGCCCGCGTAGACGGCCAGGTCCCAGCCGGTGCGACCCACCATGATGAGCACGAAGCCCACGCTGCCGGTGGCGACGTTGATGAACTGGCCGGCCAGGAGGATCAGCAACGCCGCTTGCCCCCCGGAGAACTCCGACCCGAAGATCTTCAGGACGTCGCCGGGGGCCACGACCAGCAACAAGAAGACCGGCATGGTCGCCGCAAGCGTCCACTTGGTCAGGGCCTTGAAGAGCTTGTCGAGCCGTTGTCTCTCGCCGCGATTGTGAAGGTCCGCAACGAAGGGGCTGAACATGAGGCTCACCGAAGTCAGGAACAGGACGAGGACCTGGCCGGCCCGGAGCGAGGCGGAGTAGACCCCGATCTCGGTGTCCGCCGCGTAGCGGGTCAGGACGAAGAGGTCGGTCCAGAACAGGAGTTGCGAGAACAGCGCGGCCGGAGCGCGCGGGCCCGCGTAGCGCATCAGCCTCTGGAGCGCGCCCGGTTCCATCGGCGCCCGGGCCCACGAACGGCTCTCTCGGCGCCAGAAGTACCATGCGGCGGCCGACGCCCACACCCACGACAGTGAGTATGCGAGCACGCTCATCCACGTTGTGGTCGCGAACTGCCAGCCAACCAATATCAAGATCACCCACACGATCGGCTGGCCGGCCCAGAAGACGTACAGCGTGTAACGCATGATCTTGAGCCCGCGCGTAGCGGACAGCCACACGTTGGCAAGCGCTAGGAACGGGAGCCCGAGGGCAGCGGCCGGCACGACCCAGGGGTACGCCTCGGTGTCGATAGAGAAGACCGAGGCCACCGCATCCGACCCGAGCGCGGCGGCAGCGGCGAACACGAGGCTGACGATCGCCGCGATCAACGTCGCTCTGGCGACCGGGATGCGCAGACGTTCGAACCGCCCCTGGCCGACCTCGACGGCAACATCGCGCAACACAGCCATATCCATCCCCGCGCGGGTAGCGAACGAAAGAACGAAGGCGGCCTGGGTCATCACGGTGGCCACGCCGTAACCGGCTCGTCCGAGCGTTCTCGTCAGGATGATCTGTGCGGCGAATGTTGCAAGTGCTGCGATGACGATCCCGAGGATGTTCTGCGACGTTCCCGAGAGGATGTTGATGTAGTCCCCGATCCCCTCGGCAGAGGATCGCTGCTGTTTCCCTGTGGAAGACCGGTTCTCGGCCGGAGACTGGTTGTCGGCGGGAGGCTGGCCCTCGCCCCTTACTCCCACTCGATCGTGCCGGGGGGCTTCGACGTGATGTCGTAGACGACGCGGTTCACGCCCGGCACCTCGTTGACGATGCGAGTCGATATCTGCTCGAGCAGGTCGTAAGGGAGCCGGGCCCAGTCGGCCGTCATAGCGTCTTCGCTCGTCACCGCACGCAGGACGATCGGATACCCATAGGTCCGTTCGTCGCCCATGACTCCGACGGATCGAACCGCAGGCAGCACCGCGAAGGACTGCCAGATCGCGCGCTGAAGATCCGCCTTCTTGATCTCCTCGACGACGATGGCATCGGCTGCGCGCAGGATCTCGAGCCGTTCGCGCGTGACCTCACCCACGATCCGGACGGCGAGACCCGGACCTGGGAACGGCTGACGCCAGACGATCTCTTCGGGGAGACCGAGTTCCTCGCCGACGCGGCGCCCCTCGTCCTTGAAGAGGTTCCGCAGCGGCTCGACGAGCGTCATCTTCATGTCCTCGGGAAGACCGCCCACGTTGTGGTGGCTCTTGATCTTCGCGGCGTCCTTCGTGCCGGACTCGATCACGTCGGGGTAGAGGGTTCCCTGAACCAAGAAGCGCGCGTCGTTCAACTCGTCCCGGGCAACCTCTTCGAAGATACGGATGAACGTCTCGCCAATGATCTTGCGCTTGCGTTCCGGATCGGTGACGCCGGAGAGATTCTCGAGGAAACGGTCCGCGGCCTTCACGTGGATCAGATCCATCTTCAGGTGGCGTCGAAAGGTTTCCTCGACCTGTTCGGCCTCGCCGGCGCGCAACAGGCCGTGATCGACGAACACACAGGTGAGCTGATCCCCGACCGCGCGATGGATCAAAGCCGCCGCCACCGATGAGTCGACCCCACCGGACAGCGCGCAAGCGATCTTCTCGGATCCCACGATGCGCCGGACATCCTCGACCGCCGTGTCGATGATCGATGTCATGGTCCATGACGGCAGCAGGTCGCATGCTTGGTACAGGAAGTTCTTGAGGAGGTCCGTCCCCCGCGGGGTGTGCGATACCTCGGGATGGAACTGGACGCCGTAAAGCCCGCTCTCGGGATTCTCGAAAGCGGCGACCGGCGAGGACGGTGTTGAGGCGACCTGCCGGAAACCGTCGGGGGCGCGCACGACGGCGTCGTTGTGGCTCATCCACACCACCTGATCGCCTGGAAGCTCATCGAAGAGCACGGACCGGGGCGCATCGACCGACAGGTCGCTCTTGCCGAACTCCGCGATGCCGGTCCGGGCGACCTCCCCCCCGAGTGCCCTCGCCATCACCTGCTGTCCGTAGCAGATCCCGAGCACGGGGATACCGAGCGAGAACAGCTCCGGATCCGCGTCCGGCGCGCCCGGCGAGTACACCGATTTGGGACCTCCGGATAGGACGATGCCGGAGGGGCGCGCCTCGGCCAGAGCGGCCACGGGGGTGTCGTGAGGGACGATCTCGGAGTACACGTGGCACTCACGGATACGGCGGGCGATGAGCTGCGCGTACTGGGCGCCGTAGTCGACCACCAAGACTTTCTGCATAGGTCAGGTTACCGCGGCGGGCTTCGTCATCTCCGGCTCTTGCGAGCTTCGACCACGACGCTGAGGCCGTCATCGTCGGACGCCGCACCCTTGTTCTCGAGGCCGGCCTCCGTGCACAGGGCCTGGAGCTTCGGGATCAGGTCATCCGAGACCTCGAGCAGGAGCCATCCCCCGGGTTTGAGCCATTCCGGGGCCTCGAGGATCGCCCTCCTCATGAGGAAAAGGCCGTCATCGGACTCATCGGTGAGAGTGAAGAGCGGCTCGTGCTCCCGCACCTCGGCCGGGAGATCGTCCAGCTCATCGATCGGCACGTAGGGGACGTGGGCGGTGATGACGTCAACCCCGCCTCGGAGATCCTGAGGGAGTCCGTCGTACATGTCCCCCCGCTTGAAGGTCACGTTGGGGATCTCGAGTGAGCGGGCGTTCTTGCGACCCTGCGCCAGCCCCTCCTCCTGGATGTCCATAGCGTGGACCTGAGCGTCGGTGATCTCGTCCGCGATGGCGAGCGCGATCGGTCCTGCGCCGGTGCATATGTCGACCACGACCGGGTCCTCCATGCGCTTCAGGCGACGGACCGCCCGGTCGACGACCAGCTCGGAGGAAGGCCGGGGCACGAAAGATCCCGGCCAGACCTTGAGCTCGAGCCCGTAGAACTCGATGCGGCCGACGAGAACCGGGAAGGGCGCGCCCGCAGCCCGTCGGGCCACCAGAGCCAGGTACCTATCCGCATCACGTTTGGACAATCGCTCGTCGTCCTCGACGTCGTCGGGGTCCACGTCGAGCACGAAGGCCATCAGCTCCGCGGCCTCGTTGTCGGTGTCGTGATCCTCGAAGATGTGCGTCGAATCGGCGAGCACGCGCTCGCCCAATCGGCGCAATTCGGAAACGGTTCGGGATTCACTCATGGCAGCGAGCGACTCTACATGCCACGGCCGCCCCACCCTGCAGCAAAGGGTCGGCTACGCGGTCTCGTCGGTCGCGACGAAAGCTTAGAGGAGACCGCTAGAAGCAGCAGGAGTCGCGGTAACCGCACGACGGGCAGCGGTAGTGGGCGTGCTCGGGGCTCATCTCGACGCCGCAGTCCGGACAAACGGTCGCCAGCTCGCAGCTCTTCGCGGCGGCGTCCGTAGATGGCTCGGCTACAAGCTCGGCGACCATCGTCTCGTCCATGCGATCCATCATCCGCGCGCGGATGCCGGATGGCGCGTTTTTCTCGAAGATCGACTGTCGGACGCGTCCTGAGGTGCCCTGTTCGCAGCTGAGCCCGCGCTCGGCGGGGAGCACTCGTTGCGGGTTCGGACAAGACCGTTGGGGCTAAGCGGGTTCGGGCACCGGGTTGTCCGCTTCCATCGGGACCTCGATCGCCGGCTTCTCCAACTCGGTCGATAGGACGATGGTCGTACGGGTTCGTGCAACGCCTCGGATCGACCTGATCCGGCGGAGCAGGTACTCGAGGTCTTTGTTCGTAGCGGTGCGGATCTTCACCATGTAACAGTCCTGACCGGCTACCCGGTGGAACTCGAGCACATCGGGTTCCTCGCAGATGCGGGCCACGATCGGCTCGTCCATCGCGAACTCGTTTCCCTCGGACAACGTGATCTGCACGAATGCCACGTGGGGGCGGTTGAGCTTCTCGGGCTCGAGGATCGCGGTGTAGCCACCGATGATCCCCCGTTGCTCCAGCTTCCGCACCCGTTCGTGGACGGCGGGCCCCGAGAGTCCCACCTCTTTGGCGATGGAGGCGTGCGCCATCCTGCCGTCTTCCCGCAGGAGGCGAAGTATGTGCCGGTCGACGCGGTCGAGGCCGGCAGCCATAGCTACCGGCCTCTCCGCGCTGACCCGAATCGGGATGTGCTCCGAAGCGACCGGGGGAAGGTCTTCGTCGGAGACAGCCGTGGGTCGACCTTGTAAAGCAACCAACTGTTCATCACTGGAACTCCTTCGGGTTGTTGTCCTAGATGGGGCGGTGGTTCAGCCAGTCCTCCCCGTCACGGGAATCGACTCCGAACCTGGCGATGAGGGCCAGAAAGGCCGCTACAACGACAGCGAAGATTATGAGGTTCAAGATCATCGCTACCACCACTTTCCTAGGCTACTGCGCTTCAACACGTTCCTATCCTAATCCCCTACATCGGGCCCGTCAAACTCGTTCTTAAGGAAACGTTCCCTCCGGATGAGGATTCCACGGTCTATAGGTTGTAACGCCTAGGATTCGAGCCTATTCCAGCCCTTGAGCGAAGAATTGAGGTAGCGGGTGACCCACTACCAGATCGAGGCAGTGGGTCAGTTTGAATCCTCGGCCTCGGGGCGCTTCGCCCAGCGGTCCCGGCCGAGGGTGAACGAACGGCAGGGGACCCCATCTCG
>JACCXF010000311.1 GCA_013697295.1 Actinomycetota bacterium
GGCCGCGGGCTGGGAGGTCCTGCGTCAGCGTGGGTCACACGAAGTCTGGGGCAAAGCCGGCGAAACGACTCGCATCGTGGTCGCCGGCAAGAACAGCGACGCCGTCCCGAGCGGAACCTTGTCTAGCATTCGGAGGGCAAGCGGCCTGGAGCATCTGCGATGAGTGACTACGTAGTCGTATTCGAGCGAGCCGAAGACGGTGGTTGGGGCGCCTACCTCCCGGACCTGCCCGGGGTAGTCGCGCTCGGCACTTCGCAGGACGAGGTCTCCGATCGCATTCGCGAAGCGGTCGACGCCTATGCCAAAGAGATGACCGAAATCGGACAGCCCCTTCCCAAGCCGATCGCGACGACGGGGACGATCCAGGCAGCCTGACCGAGTCCGACGGCCGGCAATCCCCGCGGTATGCGGCCGGTCGTGCACGGCGGACAATAGGCGAAAAAACCGTTCTATCCGTCGACGGCGGCGAACTCGAAGCGTGTGCCGACGCTGTTCTGGATGAAGGCCTCGGGAAAGCGGGCGGCGAGCGCGTGGGTGGCACGCCAGCCGGTGCAGTGGGTGGGAACGAGATAGTCCGGGGAGAACTCCTCGAGCGCAACGCAGGTGGGTTCGATGATGGGTTCGAACGCCCGTCCGCCGAGGTGGAACCCTCCGAGGACGGCGTGAATCCGGTTCTCGCCGGTGAGCTTTCGCACGTAGCGGAGGATGTTGACGATGCCGGAGTGGCCACAGCCGGTCAGGACGACGAGACCGTGCCCGCGCAGCATCGCCACGAGCGCTTGATCGTCGAGTATCAGCGGGTCCGGCTGCCACTCGCCGTCCCGGTGGCCCTCGTGGATTGGGAAGCCGCGTTCGAAGTCCGTGGTGCGGTCGACCTCGCCGGTCACCAGCAGCGATCCGTCGAGCAGGAAGGACGGCTGGCGCTGCTCCACGATCTCGAAGCCGGCGCCCTGCAGCGCGCTCTTGCTCGTGGTGGGCAGCTCGATCGGTTCCTGTCCGGGGAACGCGAGGCGCCGTCGCGTCCAGAACTCCGGGTGGATCAGGACGGGCATGCTCGGACTCCCGAGCTTGCCCACCAATCCGTCCATCCCGGTGACGTGATCCCAGTGACCGTGGCTGAGCACGACGATGTCGATGTCACCGGGAGACATATCGAGCCGACGCATGTTCTCCACGAGACCGTCGGGTGTCCGCCCGGCGTCGAAGAGGATGCGGGTCTCCTGGCCGCCCTTCGTGATCGTCACCAGGGCTGAGAAACCGTGCTCGGCGCGCAGCGCGTCATCGGTGTCACCGCCCATTAGGAGCGGTGCCGGCATCCGCGGCGACGCAGCCATCGAGGGCCGCTTGGCGGGACCCTGATCGGGGAGCAGGTTGTCGGTCACGTTGTCCACCAGCGTGGTCATCGTGATCCAGTCGATGGGCTCGAGCGCGATGGCCTCCATCGTCCCATCAACCTTGCCTCAACTGTCCCGCGAAAACAAGCCGCCAGCGATCCCGCTCGCCGACGATCAAGCATCCGGCGACTACCCAGCCCTCCCCATCTTTACGAGGCGGTAAGCGAACGTCCGCCGCCGCTCGTGAAGCGCTTCCGGCGCGAGGCGGAAGCGTGACCGGCCTCGCCGAGACAACAGCTTTTCAAGCGGAGCGGTCACGCCGACGCCGATCACGCCCGCGACCGGATCGGCCACGGACGGGGCGCGTGGAGGCCGCGGCGGTGCCGTCCCGACCCCGAGGGGGTAGTGCAGCGAACCGCCCGGCGTTCGTCCCCGATCAATCACAGGGGGGCCAGCTCACACCACTTCGGGTTCTTACTTGTAGAGGCCTGATGCAGAGGAGTTCTGAGCAAACGGACGATGCCATGGGAGCGGCGCTTAGCCGGACTGCATGTCCTCGCGGCGGCTCCGCTGGGACGGGAACAACCTTGACCCCGAGTTTGTTGGCCTGAGGTGGCCCCCAAAACCGGTCGAGCCGGTTCTTAGGCGAACTGCAGGCGCTCACCGACGATCTGGTCGATCTCGACAGGAACCTGATCCAAGTGCAATGGAGCTGGGATCCGAAGGCGGGACGCGTGGCTCCAAAGACCTGGGCCGGTCGGCGTACGGTGGTTGACCCCGGCGTGAGCGCCGATCCGCTCTCCCAGCCCCACGTGAAGACGACGCGGAGCGGCGCCCGGCGCTAAGCAATAACGTCGCACGCCTCGCTGCCGCTGTCGTCGAAAAAGCGGCAGTCGGTGGGGTCGCTCGATGCCGTGTGGTGTGGGTGCTTCTTAGCCGGTGATTCGTTTGCGGTGGCCGGCGCCCCATTGGGGTTTCTTTGCGTGGAATCGGTAGAGCGAGGCGGGTCGCCCGGGTCCTGCGGTGCGTTTGCTGCCGGTTGGGGTGATCAGGCCGGTGGTTCTGAGGTCGCGGGCGAATGTTGGAGGGTCGTAGGTGGTGTTGGCGATGGCCTCGTACACCTCGCGGGCTTGGGAGAGGGTGAACGTTCGGGGGAGGATGCCAACCGCGACGTTGGACCACCAGAGCTTGCCTTCGAGGCGGTCGAGGGCGTGTCGGAGGATCGCGCGGTGGTCGAAGGCGAGTGGGTGCCGTCCCCGTGCGCTGGTCCAGCGTGCGTTGGGATCGCTTGGCTGGGTCGCCGGCGGGACCAGCGAGATGTAGGCGATCGAGGGGATCCATCCGCGAGGGTCGCGGGTGGGGGCGGCGAATGTGGCGAGTTGCTCGAGGTATACGGCGTCGAGACCGGTCTTGTCGCCCAGTACGCGGCGGGCGGTCTGCTCGGGGCTCTCGTGTCGCTGCACGAATCCGCCGGGGAGAGCCCGCGTGCCATCTTCCCGGTCGATGGTGAGTGCCTCGAGGCGGGCGTCACGCACCGTTAGCACGACGACGTCGGCTGCGAGCGCGGCGGGCGCTTCGTAGCCTTCGCTGTTGGTCGCAGTCCAAGCCACTGGCCGAGCATACCTCGCTTGTGGGCGTTTCGCCCATTTCTCCTTGACAGGCCCGCCGGGGAGCCCTACCATAGGTTATGGGCAGAGCGCCCTTATCTGCACACACCATTAGAGGAGAGACCATGGCCGTCATCAGGACCTACCCGTTCGTGAGACATCTGCGTGGGGAGCCGACGAGCCATGTGTTGGCTTACCGCAACGGCGCGTTACGCCGGCAGGGTCCGGGGCCTGCGTTTTGGTTTCGGGCGATCAACACGGCCATCGCGGAGGTGCCGGTCGACGATCGCGAGCTGCCGTTCCTTTTTCACGCCCGCAGCCGTGACTTCCAGGAGCTCACCGTGCAGGGCGTGATCACCTTTCGTGTGGCCGACCCTGCGCTGCTAGCGCGCCGGATCGACTTCTCGCTCGACCTCGACAACGGCCGTTGGGCTCAGGCGCCACTCGAGCAGGTCGGCGGTCTGCTCACCCAGCTTGCGCAGCAGTTCGTGATCGACGAGCTCGTGAAGCTCGAGCTCCGCGCGATCCTCGCTGACGGCGTCGCCCCCATCCGCGATCGCATCGCGGCGGGGCTCGGTTCCGAGGATGCGCTGAACGACCTCGGCCTGGAAGTGGTCGCGGTTCGGGTTGC
Organism: Actinomycetota bacterium; assembly: GCA_013697295.1. GTDB lineage: Bacteria > Actinomycetota > CADDZG01 > CADDZG01 > WHSQ01 > JACCXF01. The sequence continues at coordinate 3,573 of JACCXF010000311.1, forward strand.
GGATCTCAGCCCGACGAGCGATCTCGAGAAGGCGCTGCAGCAACCTGCGCGCGAGGCGATCCAGCAGAAGGCCGACGAAGCGACGTTCGGCCGGCGCGCGCTTGCGGTCGAGAACGAGCGGGCGATCGCGGACAACGAGCTCAAGAACCGGATTGAGCTCGCCCGCCGCGAGGAAGCGCTCGTCACCCGGGAGGGGGCAAACGAGCGC
>JACCXF010000329.1 GCA_013697295.1 Actinomycetota bacterium
GGGTCTGGTGGACCTCGACGCGCTGAAGGAGGCCCTCGACGACGATGTGGCCGGCTTGATGCTGACCAATCCCAACACCCTCGGGCTGTTCGAGCGAGACATCCAGAAGATCCAGGCCGCGGTTCACGAGGTCGGTGGCCTCCTGTACTACGACGGCGCCAACTTCAACTCGATCGTCGGCGTGGTGCGGCCCGGGGACATGGGCTTCGACATCGTCCACATGAACCTGCACAAGACGTTCGCGACGCCGCACGGCGGGGGAGGGCCCGGCTCCGGCCCCCTGGCGGTGAGCGAGCGGCTCGAGCGCTTCCTTCCGGCACCCGTCCTGATGCAGGAGGAGGGGAGTGGCAAGTGGCGATGGGACCACGATCGCCCGGATTCGATCGGCCGGATCCACTCGTTCCACGGTAACTTCGGGATCAACGTTCGGGCGTACACCTACCTCCGCTCGCTCGGACCCGATGGGCTGCGTCGCGTCGCCGAGCACGCGGTCCTGAACGCCAACTACCTGCGCGTGCTTATCGAGGACGCGTTCCCTACCGCCTACCCGGGAACGTGCATGCACGAATTCGTGTCCACGGCCAAGCCGCTCAAGAAGCACGGGTTGAGGGCCACGGATCTGGCCAAGCGCCTCATCGACCTCGGCTACCACCCGCCGACGGTCTACTTCCCGCTCGTGGTCGAGGAAGCTCTGATGATCGAGCCGACCGAGACCGAGTCGAAAGAGACCATCGACGGACTTGCCTCGGCCCTCAATCAGATCTCCGCCGAGGCGGCCGAGAACCCGGACCTGCTACACGACGCTCCGGTCACGACGCCGGTGAGGCGCCCCGACGAAGCCCGTGCGGCGCGCAAGCTGAAGGTGCGCTGGACGCCGGAAGCCTCCTAGAAGATCCAGTACCAGTTCACGAACAGCACCGTGAGGATCCCCAGCCCGGCTGCGGACACGCCCACGAACGTGGAACGGCTTCGCCATCGCTTCGCGAAGTGGTCCATCGCCCAATAGATCGGGAACAGCACGACTGCGAAGCGCGGCACAGACATGAGCGGTCGGCTCTCGAATATCAGCGACAGAGGTAGGAGCAGGGACGCAACCGTGTAGACGGCGTACGGCAGGGGTGTCCGGAACGCGACCCACGTCGCCAGCAACAGGACCGGTACGACCACGAGCCAATCGATCGTGTGATAGCCGCCGGGGAACTGACCCACGTAGCGCCAGGCCTCCCGCGTGCCGGCCCACAGCGTGTACGGGATCACGGCGAAGGTTCTCTGCCAGTTCCCTTGTTCGCCGATCGGCGCCAGCCAGTTCCCGTCGAAGGCGTTCCAGAAGACGAGGTAAGAGAGCGTCCCGACAGCAACCGCTGCGGCGCACGCGAGCATCGCGATCAACCGGACCGGTTCCCGGCCCTCTCGCTTCATCCACCGGCGGAGCGCTTCGGCGGCGAGAACCACGATCAATACCAACCCCACGCTTCTGGTCAGAGCCGCGAGGGCACCTAGCAGCCCGGCGGTTATCCAGCGGTCGCGTCGCGCGGCGTAGATAGAGCCGGCCGCCAGGAGGAGGAACAACGACTCCGAGTACGGCGCGAAGAAGAAAAGCGCGGTTGGGAAGATCGACATGAACAGGATCGTGTTGCGGGCACGTTCGGTATCGAACTCGTACTCAGTGAGGCGATAGACGGTCACCATCGCGACGAGATAAGCGACATTGGACACGATCAGCGCAGCGGCCAGGGGATGCCCTCCGAGACCGAAGGAGACGCCTCGAACGATCATCGGGTAGAGCGGAAAGAATGCCGCGCTGCCATCGGTTGCGTCGTATCCGCTCGATGCGATCCGCAGGAACCACAGAGCGTCCCACCGCTCCCACGAGGTGAAGAGGTTGTGCCAGCCCGGAGTTAGCTCGGGTGCCGGCCATCCGGGAACCCCGGCGGCTTCGTTCGGCGGCAGGAGCGTGACACCGACGATCGCCAGCAAGGCGAGGCCGACGCGCACCAACAGAAAGACCTTGAGGCAGTAGAGAAGGGCGACTTCGAGATCCGGCGGGATGCGGTCGCGCAAACGGCGTCGCCCGGTGCTCGAGCGAGAGGTCTGGGCCGTATCTCGTATCTCGGTCGTCATGTGATGGTCGGGCGCGGGGCGCCGATGCAATGAGACCACGAAGGCTCTATTAGCGTCATGGGCCTAGGGTGCCAACCTTATCGAGCGAGGTGGAGGGCGGTTTGAAGAGTTTCCGCAATCGGATCCTGCTGGCGGTGGGCGTGGTGGCCACTGCTCTGACCGGATCCATCTCGACGACCGCCCAGTCGCAGGATGCGCGGCCCAGGTGTGCGACGTTCCCACGCGGACGATCCCTCTTTTCGCCGAACGGTTGAGCGGCGCATCGGCTACGGGCTGACCCCCGAGACGGCCAAGGTGCCGGGCCCCGGTGATTCCTTCGGGTTCCAGATCGTGGCCGGCGAGGA
>JACCXF010000050.1 GCA_013697295.1 Actinomycetota bacterium
ATGGCCGGGTCCTCACCGACCTCCTGCCGTCGGATCTCGTGACGGGCCGCCCGGTCCAGGTCGAGACGATGGACCTCCCCCTCGCCGGGGCGGGCTCGGAGGCCACCCCCTATTCCGCCGAGGAGGAAGCCCAGATCGAGGAATCTCTTCGAAACCTGGGCTATCTCTGAGGTTGGTGGCTGAAACCCGTAGGTTTGGGTAAGAGAACCGCCGGTCGGTGAGCCAGACCGGCCGTCCGAGGGGTCTGGGAGCTACCCGGGGGACATCTGCGACCGGCGAACGGGGACGGACACCAATCCTTCCGCCCCGAACGCCGAATGCCTCAGGGGTAACTCAGGCTCTCGGTACAACGTAATGGCATCGGCTCGACACGGATAGTTCCAGGAAAGGGGAAACATGGCTACTGCAGCAGGAACGAACAGAGGGGTGCGGGGCGGGAAGACGCCGGCTCAGACCTTCGCTTTGGTCTTCGGGATCGTGTACCTCGCGATCGGCATCCTCGGGTTCGCGGTCACCGGGTTCGATAACTTCTTCGGCGAGACCTTCGACGAGAAGCTGATCTTGTTCCCGGTCAATCCGGCCCACAACATCGTGCACATCCTCATCGGCGCGGCGTGGCTGGCGGGATCTAAGAGGCATGATTCGGCGAAGATGGTCAACCTCGTCATCGGCGTCGCGTACCTCGCCGTTTTCCTCCTTGGCCTGCTGGGCGCTCTCAACTGGCTCGCCATCGAGGAAGGCTTCGGCAATGCGGACCAGTTCCTCCACCTCATCTCGGGCGCGCTGTCGGTCTACTTCGGCACCGCCGGAGCGGGTGCGGGCCGCGATCGGGCCGTTACGGCCTAGCACCAATTCGCAGTGAAAGAGCCCGCCGGTTCGCCGGCGGGCTCTTTTGGTTCGGCCCGGTTAGCCGGCGTCCTCGGGGTTGTCGACCGCGAGGATCAGTTCGGTCTCGCCGCCCGCGCGCTTGGCCACGTACGCCGACTTGATCTCGACGCCCGAATCCGCAAGCCTCCGGCAGTAGCGACCGAGCTCGCCCGGGCGATCGTCGATCGTCGCCGTCAGCACGGAACGCGTCTCCGCGAGCTTGAAACCGTTCGACTCGAGCGCCTCGCCCGCGTCGTCCCCGTCGTCAACGACGAGATGTATGACGCCTTGCCCGTTGTGAGACGAGGCGCACAACGTCTCGATGTTGACTCCGGTCCGGCCGAGGAGCTCGCCGATGTCGGCCAGCACCCCCGGTCTGTCATCGACCGCAACGATGATCTCCTCCAACATGACCACGAGCCTACACATCTGGGCGGGTAAGTTCTCGTCGTCCGGTTGTAGGCTTCGCTTCGCAGCGCGCCATCGGCTGTTGCGATCACGAGCACCGTTCCTAGCCTCATGAGCCAGCGAGCCTAGAGCTGGTCGCCCCATCGCCGCCCTCCTCAGTATCTTGCCGCCTATCCGGCGAGCATCCACGCCAATGGCGGTAACCTGAAGGTGATGAAGGTGGTTCTAGCCATCCTGCTGATCCTGCTGCTGCTCCTGGTTGCCCTCCCGATGGGGATGGGCGACATGGGCGACTGTCCTGCCTGCACGCCCGCTTACTCTCCATTCTCGCTCGGCCTCTGCGCCGGGATCCTGTCGCTCTTCGTCCTGAGCGCGCTCCTGTCCAGCACCCGGTTCCGCTTGGCTACTGAAGCTCGTTACCAGGTCCTTCTCTCGCGATCTATCTACAGACCTCCGCGCTTCGCCTAGGCGTCTTTACGCGCCCGTGTTCACGGTGCGCTACGCCTAGTTTAAGGAGGTCAAGTTGAGATCGTTGGTTCCATATCTGCCCGCCCTCGCTTGTGGGGCGATGATGCTGTTTATCTGTGTCCCCATGCTGTTGGGGCGCAAGCACAATCAGTCTTCTGATCAGGGCGCGTCCCAGCAGGAAGTTGCCGAACTGCGCGAGGAGATATCTCGCCTGAAAGCAGCGCGCGCGCTCGAGGACAGGAACGAGTCGCTCAATGACTAAGGCACAAACCCGACCCAGGCCGACCAAGAAGGGACAACAGGTAAGACCCAAGTCTGGCGTCCGCAAGAAGCAGCCCCAGCCGTGGTACCGCGAGTACACGTGGCTCCCATGGGCCGTCGGACTTGTGGTTCTAGTGGTTCTAGGCGTGGCTGTGGTCGCGTTCCGCTCCGGCCAAACGGGCGGCCCGGCTGCCGGCGCAGCAGGGTCCAGCCCAGTGGTTGGTGACGACCTCCACTCTCTGGTCGTCGATCCGACCGATCCGGAGACCCTCTACATCGGCAGTCACCAAGGGGTATCCGTATCGACTGATGGCGGCAAGACATGGGAGGTGAAGGAAGCTCTCGATGGAGCCGACGCCATGGGGTGGGCCTTCACAGATGAGTTGATCTTGGTGGGCGGTCATCCCGGTCTAAGCGTGTCGAGCGATGGCGGCGCCAGCTTCGAGCAACGCAACGACGGTTTGCCCTCCACCGATGTCCACGCCTTGGGAGCTGGGCAAGAAGTCATCTATGCCGGGCTTGCAGGGGCAGGAACGTTTGGTTCGACCGATGGCGGTCAATCCTGGGAACAACGAAGCCAAGAATACGGCGGCGCATTCATGGGCCGGATCCAGGTCGATCCCGAAAACGACGAGCACCTACTCGCACCCGACATGATGTCCGGAGCGGTGGAAAGCTCCGACGGAGGCCGTACATGGGCATCTCTTGGAGGGATTCAAAGCGCGATGTGGGTGAGCTGGGACGGAAACGAAACGGACCACGTCATCGCTGTTGGCCAGGGCTCTGCCGCTGAGAGCAACGATGGCGGTCAGACGTGGCAGCCGCTCGAGATTCCGTCCGACGCCTCGATCGTCGAGTTCAGCCCGCACGATGCTCAGACGCTCTATGCGGCCGTGCTCGAAGCACCGAAGGCATCGGTCTTCGTGAGCGATGACGGCGGTGCCACATGGTCTCGTCCCTAGGGACATAGCCGGGTGCCTCTTGCTTTGGCACTGGTGGCGGGCGCGCTTGCGAGCGTGAATCCGTGTGGGTTCCCACTTCTGCCGGCGTTCTTGTCCTTTTATGTCGGTGCGGAAGAAGAGTCCTTCGCGCGCGCTCCTGCGCGCGCGGCACAGGGACTTCTGGTGGGATTGTTCGTCTCCGCGGGTTTCCTGAGTGTGTTCGCGCTCGTGGGGATACCGATCGCGTATGGAGTCACCCGGCTCACAGTGCGATCCCCTGGGCAGGTCTTGCGATAGGCGTGCTCATGGTGGGGACCGCACTGGTGGGGCTTACCGGCCGTGCAATGTACCTAAGTCCACGGCGAGCGCTGAGCGTCCAGAGACGCAGCGACCACGCACGATGGTGTGGTTCGGTGCGGCGTACGCGATCTGCTCTCTGGGGTGCACCCTTTCGATCTTCGTAGCTCTTGTCGGGGCGTCGCTCGCCACCTCGAGCGTGATCGAGGGCACGATCGTGTTTGCTGCTTATGGGTTTGGAATGGCAACGATGCTCATGGCTCTGTCGGTGTGCTCGGCGCTCGCGCGCGATGGCCTAGGGAAGCGCCTGAAGCGACTTCTACCCTACAAGCAGCGGATCGCATCCGGCTTGCTCTTGATCGCAGGCTCCTACCTCACTTATTACTGGGCCCGGGTTATCTGGGCGCCCCCCCGGTCTCTCGGCGATGATCCTCTCGTCGGTGCAATGACGCGCTTCGCTACCCTCGTTCAGGGAGCCGCCGCATCCTCAGGAGGCAAAGTCGCGTTGCTGATCGCGGGAACCGTGGTAGCAGCCGGCATCGCATTGGCGATGTGGCAATGGTCGGGGGATGAGAGTTCCGGAACTGTCCCCCAATGAATCAAATAGCCATGCACAGCCCGGCTACAGAAGGGCCCCTGCGATCGAGGTCGCGATGGACCCGTGTTGCTCTTGCGCTCGTCCCCGCGCTGGGATCTCTTGCTGTCCTTGGCGTAGCGGTCTCGCGATCAGGCTCTCGGGTTGTCACAAAAAGCAGCGCTCCCAGTTTCGAGCTTCCCCTCTTGGACGGCAGCGGTGTACTCACCGACAAAGACCTGAGAGGCAGACCCGTCGTCATCAACTTCTGGGCGTCGTGGTGCATCCCGTGTCGGGAGGAAGCTCCACTGTTGGAGGACACGTGGCGGGCGTACAAGGACCAGGACGTGATGTTTTTGGGGGTCAACATCAAGGACGCAGAGAGCGATGCGAAGCGCTTCGTCGATGAGTTCGGTATCACCTTTCCGATCGTGCGCGATCTTGACCAGACTTTGACCAAGGCGTTCGGAGTCAAGGGATTGCCAGAGACGTTCTTCATCGACCACCGCTAGACGTTCATCGGCACCATCTCGGGCCCGCAAACCGGTGCTCAGCAAGGAACCGTCATCCTGGGCGCGATCTCTGAAGACGAGCTTGTCTCGAATGTCGAGATCCTCATCAGACGGATGAGCTCCCAAAGGGAGGAGGAGCGGTGAGACGATCGGTAGGCGATGGTGACTAAAAGACGTATCGGCTCAGCGCATGGGCCTTGGAGCGAATACAGCCCAAAAGGGGGCGTGCCGGGCCCGAAGGCGCATACGAAGATGATGGATAGTTTGAGGACGGAGAGGGGAAGACATGACGCACCACAATGAGACTGGAATGATCTTGTCATGCGATAACCCCGACGGTGGTTGTCGCCTCCGCATCGAGCAACCTTGTCCGCATGGAGACACCTGCACGTGGGCTCGTCCCTAACACGGTCGGATGGTGGTGGGGACGATCCTGTGGCCACACTCGGGACCGAACGGCTCGCGCTGCGTGAGGCCTGCGAAGCGTAGTCGGGCGACGACGATGACGACTAGCACCCCGACCTCACGATGTGGGAGACCTGCCGCTCCCGGCGGGGGCTCCTTTCGCCTAGTGCGCGCCCTCCGGTCGCGCCACCGCCCGGAGTGTGCGCCAGAGGATCCACAGATCGAGCGAGAGCGACCAGTTCTGGATGTAGAAGAGATCATAGCGGATGTAATCGGAGAAAGTGGTCTCCGCTCGCCCGCTCACCTGCCACAGGCCGGTCATTCCGGGCTTGACGCGTAGTCGGTTGCGAACCCAATCGTCGTACTGCTCGACCTCGGAGGGGAGGGCGGGCCTGGGCCCGACCAGACTCATCTCACCCCTGAGCACGTTCCAGAGCTGGGGAAGCTCGTCCAGCGAGTGCCGGCGCAGGACGCGTCCGGCCTTAGTGACGCGCGGGTCCTCCTTCAGCTTGAAGAGCAGACCGGGTCCCTCCGACAGATGCTCCAGCTCGGCGAGCCGGTCCTCGGCGTCCTCCACCATCGTGCGGAACTTCCAGCACGTGAATGGCTCGCCGCCTCGTCCTGCACGCACCTGTTTGAAGAACACAGGTCCCTGCGAATCACGCTTGATCCAAAGTGCGATCAGCGCAAGGGCGGGAGCCAACGGTACGAGGCCCACGAGGGCCCCGGCTATGTCCAACGTGCGCTTGAGCGTCCGCTGCAACTTGTCCATCCCGGACCGGCGGATATAGAGCAATGGAATCCCGGCGACGGATTGAACCACCATGCGCGAAGCCATCAGGTCGATCGTGCCCGAGGTGATCTGGAGGTCGACATCGACATCTTGGAGCTCCCAGATGATCCGGTTGAGCCGTGCCGTGTCAAAGGCAGAAGCCGCGATCAGTACAAGGCCCGCGCGCTTCTCCAGCACTAGTCGCTTGAGGTCGGCGGTGGGACCGATGATTTTGTGCTCGCTCATCACGTCTTGGCCCCCGGTCGTCGCGTCGTCCACGAATCCAAGCACCCTGTATCCGAGCCACGCCTCTCGCTCGAGGATCCGAGCCACCGTCCGCGCCTCTTGATTGGCGCCGAGAACGATCGTGCGCGTCGGGTCGCCCCCCCGGCGGCGAAGGAAATGAAGGATCTTTCGAACCGCAAGCCGTTCTCCCCCAACGACGATGAATGCAGACATCGTTGCGGCGAATACCCACCCGCGCGACAGGTTCATGTCGAAGAGGGAGTCGGCAAGAAGCAGCACCACCGTTCCGGCGATGACTCCGTTGAAGAGTGCCTTGAATTCGTTGATGGGGCCCAGGACCTGCCGCGGCTCGTAGAGGCCATAAAAGTAGAAGAGCGCCATGAGGACGGGCGTAGCCACGATCGTGATCAACGTGTAGTCGACGTTCTTGCCGGGAGCCTCGGGCAGGATCTCGAAGCGAACGATCGATGCTAGGAACATCGCGGCCGAGGCGCCCATGGCATCCGCCACAACTCTCAGGGCGATCCTGCGCGCGCTGCGCCGTTGAAGGGGCTTCGGCGTCGGCCGGGGTTCCTCGGTCTCTACGGGTGCCGGTTGGGCCATGAGTGGTTAGAGGTAGCCGAGTCCTCTCAAGGACTCTTCGATGACGGCCTCTTCCTCCTCTGAGTAGGGCGAGCTCTCGTCTCTGTCCCCAGATGATAGGGCGGGCATCGTCTCGATTGGCCGATCCTCGAGATGGCGGGGCTCGAAGGCGCTGTCGATGACCGCTCCGTCCAGCTCCTCCGGAACCTTGAGGCCCGCGAGGTAAAGGAGCGTGGGCGTCACATCGAGGACCGAGGCCTCGATCGAGTTGGTAGTGCGGACGCCGTGGCCGGCTACGACCACGATCCCGTCCGGGTGATGCACGCCTCGAGGGAGATGGCTGACGTCGGTGAACGGATCCCGGTGGAATATCTCGTCATCCAATTCGTAATGGTGGTCGCGAAGCACGGGAAGAACGTCTGGGGCTCCGTCGAGCGCATGCCCCTGGAAAACGTTCTGAGACATGTGGACCTCATCCGTGACCGGCTGGCCGTCGGGACTCCTCAGGGAGCGGAAGCGTTTCGCTATCTCTTCCTTCAAGGATTCCAGTTCGCTCTCGGGGACGATCCCGAATCGCTCGCGGCCGCGCAGGTTGACGAAAACCCCCTGTTGAGGGATGGGCGATGCGAATGCCTTGGTGCGGGTCCAATCGATCGCCGCGAAGGTTCGTCCTTTAGCCTCGCGCGCGATTCTTGCCGGGAGGATCCTCTTGGCGAGCGGCACCAGTCGCCGGGCGGCGCTGGTCTGCATGGCCCGCGCCTGCGGTTTCACTCGCAACAGTCCCCAGCGCTCGAGAAGAGCGTTCGTGTGGACGGAAACCTCCCACGCGGTGAAGCCGTGATCGGAACAGACGATCACGCTCCCGTCGTCGCCGGCGTAGTCGTCGAGCAACCCGATGATCTTGTCCATCTCCGCGTAGCAGCGCTCGACCGCCGGTCGGATCTCGCGACCTTCTGCCGAGTCGTAGAGCCCATCCCGGGGGTCCATGTAGCGGTAATAGACGTGCTGTAGCCGGTCCGGCACCTCCTGGACGCTGAAGACGATCTCGGGAGGATCGAGCTCCAGCAGCCCGTCCAGCGCGCGGTAGCGCTTGTCGAGCAGGGCGATCCCTCGTTCCGCGAGCGCAGTGTCGCGCCAGTCCTTCTCCCAGTTGGCGCTCAGGTCGACCTCATAGCCCGGGGCCCACTCGAGGATCTTCCGCTCGTACTCGTTTGGGGTTGCGAAGCCCTTGAGTTGTTCCCCGAATCCCGGCGTCATCATCCCGGAAACCATCCATCCGTCGAAGGTCTGCGGAGGAAAGGTCAGCGGCAGGTTGTAGATCCCCGCGCGTGCTCCCTGCGCGTTCGCCATCTCCCAGATCGTCGAGGACTTCACCTTGCCTGCGTGCATCAGCTCCTGATGCTCCGATTGCGCATTACCGCCGTAGAAGCCGTAGATCCCATGTCGCCCGGGGTTAACTCCGGTCGCCGCGGAGGTCCAGGCCGGCGGTGTGTAGGTCGGGACCGTCGAAGTCAGAGTTCCGGCCGCGCCCCGTTGTCTGATCGACGCCAAACGCGGCATCAGACCCTTCTCGATGAGCGGATCGAGGAGATGCCAGGCGACTCCATCCAGTCCTATGACGACCGCGCGGTGCGTCATCCCTCGGGCCTTTCGAGATCGGACCAGATGCGTCGCACGAGCTCGGCGGCGGCCCCCTCGTCCAGGTTCGCATCTTCCAGGATCGTGAAACGACCGGGGCGCGTGTCGGGGGCGCGCAATATGACTCGCACCATGTCGTCGGCGTTCAACCCGAGCTCGCGCGGATGCTGAGGGAGGCCCAGACGCGTCAGTCGCTCGCGGAACGCTCCGGTGTCTTCACCGTAGAGCGCAACCGAGATGATGCAACCGAAGGCCACCTGAGCGCCGTGCATGGCGCGGCCCGCGTACAGGCGGTCTATGGCGTGTGAGATCTCGTGTTCCGCCCCGGAAGCCGGACGAGATGTGCCCGAACAGATCATGGCGTTGCCGGAGAGGATCAAGGCATCGGCGAGCTCCCTCAAGAAACGCGGATCGCCGGCCGCCGTTCGGGGGTCTTCATCGAGATGGGGTTTGATCAGGATGTACGATTCCGCCGACATGTCCCAGGCGCGTTGGTTGATCGTCTCCAAACCCCGTTCCGCCGCCAGCGCCCAGTCTCGCAAGGCGAAGGGGTTGGCCAGAAGGTCGCCGAGCCCTGCCGCCACCGACTGGGATGGGGCGTCCACGAGGGTCGGGATCGAGACGAACACCGCGCGCGGCGCCTGGGCGCCCACGCTCTCGGGGACCCCCTCCGCGTTTGGCACCACGGCAACGGGGGAGGAGATGCCGTCGTGCGAGAGCTGCGTGGGCACGGCCACGACACCGAGACCGGCACGCGCTGCGGCGAGCTTGCCTATGTCCAGACACCGCCCACCGCCGATCGCAACGATCGTGTCGGCTCCCATCGCGCGAGCACGAGACCCGATCTCTGCGGCGGATTCTTGGTTCGCCTCGTCCTCCGGGGTCGCGATCTCGACGGCCTTGAGGGGCTGTGCAAGCCGGTGACCGTGAACCGAGGAGACGACGAGAGGCGCCTTGGCGCCCAGGTCGGAGATCACTCCGGCGAGCTCGGCGGCCGCCTGGTCTTCGTCCTCCGTCCCATCGTAGATGTGGACCTGGGGGGACTCCACTAAGTCCGCTCGCCGGCGGCTTCGCGTTCGCTCGACCACGCTTGGTCGTTCGTTTCGATCACGCGGGCGGCGTCCTCGACGTTTGCCGGCTCGTCCACCTCGGCGTACTCGCCGCTCTTAACCTCGATCGCTCGGGTATCGAGCGAGGGAAGCATGTGTGCGTAGACGCCCTCGTAGTACCCGTTCGTATCAGATGTCCATTCCGAATCGGTTGCGATGTCGAGGTACGCTCGGGCAGCCTCGGGCCGGATGAGAGACACTCCCGCGTACTCGCCGTCGCTCAGCGCCATCTTTAGATCCTTGCCGATAGCGACAACGCGGTCGCCTTTGAGCCGTACGCGCATGTCTTCCTCGTCCAGGCGTGTCCGACGCTGCACGGCCAGCACGAGATCACCGGGAGCTTCGACGGCGCGCCGGTAAACCTCCGGATGCACGATGACGTCACAGTTCACGATCAACGTCTCGGTTCCGGGCGATTGGTCGAGCGCGACCCGTACGGAATGGAAGTTGCCCCAGGAGGCGTAGCGGGCGTTGAACACGAACTTCGGTTCATCTCCAGTCCAGTGTTCCGTCGCGAAATCCGCGACGTCTTGCGCAGCGAAACCGGTAACCACCATCAGATCCTGAACGCCCGCTCGATCGAGTCCCGCGAGGATGTAGTGGAGCAAGGGCCGATGATCTCCCATGGGGATAAGAGCCTTCGAGGTCACCCCGCCCATACGGACGCCACGGCCGGCTGCGAGGATGACCGCTCTCACCTTTGCCACGAGACCTCCAACACCAGATCCTCCTTCAGCGACTTACTCCACACGAGACGCTTTCCTTCCCTGACCCAGCCCGGGGCATCGATGTCCGTGGCCCCCGGCGGCGGAGTCAGGCTCACCGTCATCGTCTCCGGTTGAACCTTGGGTTGATGCTGCAGGACCAGGCGATAAACGCTCCGGTCGCCGTCAGTTCTGATGACCCCGGGGACGCGATAACCGAATCGTACGGTCCCCGTCTCCTCCGGAAGGATATCCAGAGTTGTGGACCAGACCTTCTTGCCCCGTTCCGTGTGCTCTGCGGGCACGGTATCGGAGGGCCAGATCGCTGGAAACGGAGTGTCCAAGCGCGTTCCGCGCACTTCGGCCGACGAGAGTTCTGCAGCACCGGGAACGTAGACGTTGATCATCGGTCGGTGGGGAGGCGATGCTTTCTTGGCTGCGTCGCCTTTGGAAGAGTCGCCCAGAACCCACCGAGGCTGAGGAAAGAAAACCGAGTGAGTGATGCTGACGCTGGTCCTGACGCGCACATCGCGCCCGTCGATCGCGATGTCCATCTCGGTGCTTTGGTCGTCGAAGTAATCGAACTTGTTCCCGCCAACGTTCTGTTCGACCACGTACAGGTAGTCACTCCCGGAGGCTTTACGGATCCCGCCGTCCCACTCCATACGCTCGACGAAGTCTTGCTCCCGATGATCCGCCATCCAGATCTGCATGTTCTTGAACCTCAGAGCTTCTCCCAGTCCCTGAGCCAGTTCCGTCGGGTGAGTGGGGTCGATGAGACCGTCGTAGAAGCCATCGACCACCTCTTGCAACACGGCTCGACGTTGGGCCGCGATGGGATAGGCCGCGTAGGCCTTGTACAGGACGAAGTACAGAACGGAGTCGGCGGTGATCCGATTGCGGTAATCGGGGAGCACGTACGCGCCGACCCCCGGCATCACCTTCTCGACGGCCATGGGATCGACGCCGATCACGCCGTCGATCCGGCTTGGGAACTCCGCGTCCGCGAACTCCCTTGCGGCGCGGCGACCGTAGGCGACGGTGAGCTTGGATGACAGCGGCCAGTCCGGCGACCAGTTCGCATTACCGAACCGCTGTGCATCCTCTATCGAGCGGACGTACCAGGCGTCTTTGGGCAATGGGATGTCGAAGGTCGTTCGATCCTGATCGATCTTGTACACAGAACCGCCCCTCTCGAGGGTGGGGACGCCATCCTCGATGTGGAGCTCGGCGAAACGGAGGATCGACCCCCCGGTGCCCCTCAACTCGTCCGGGTTCTGAAAGCCAAGCAGGTAGGAGCGCGGGCCCTCGGCGCCTAGGAAGGACGGAAGGATCTCGAACCCGGCCTCGGCGTCGGCGAGGAGATCGTCGGCCGAGCGAGCTTCTGTGAGGGCGTCCTCGATGCGGGGCCGGGAGCGCCGGGGAAGAACGCTCGGATCGACGCGCGCCAGGTCGTCGGCCGCGGCGGCGATATCGGTGCGCACCTGAGAGATGACCTCGCCAAGCTCCCTCACCCGATCGATCTGGATGACCGAGCCCTTCCCGTCCTCGTCCTCGGCAACGATGCGGTCGGGGCCTCGTAGGGCCCCCTGCGCGATCTCGAGAGTTCCCAACGCCGCGTCCGAGGAGTGTTCCGCGGCTCCGACGAGAAGTTCCGATTCGTCAAGGATCCCGTCGATGCGTGGAACCACCCGGGCGAGATCCAGCAGCGGACTGTCGGAGTCGAAGCCGGCACGCGCTCGTCGAGCGGCTGCAGCCCCAGCAAGGGTCTCGTACCGCGCGTCCTTCAACGCACCCTTTGACAACTTCGCTTGCGCGCGGTCCAGGTGATCGCCCGCGTCCAATAACCCCGTCGCGAGCCTCCACGGCCCGGCAAGCATGAAGGCCCATAGGAAGAGGCTTGCGATCGTTGCGGCGATAGCAAAGACCCCGATCACTCCGCTTCGGCTCCTTGCGGTGTCCACCGTCATGACGAGCCGAGCGCGGCGCGTGCTTTCAGCCCCGGCGCGACGCGCTCCGCTAACAGATCGATCGCGCGCGCCGCGGGCGCGGCCTCCATACCGGGGTAGTGGAGCCGCAGGATGAGGTGGCTCTCGGGGTATGAACCGAGAACCTCTGCGAGCGGCTCGAGGACACGAAGCACCTCGTCGGGGGTTCCAAAAGCGGTGGTTCGGCGGATGTCGTCTTCATCGGGTGGTGTGACCTTCAGTGGTGCCCCGGGAACATCCGTTCCCTCACGCCACCCGGTGTAGACCCCGAGTTGATGTCCGATCCCATCGCGCACCATCGGCCAGTCCCTCTCGGGATCCTCCGTCACGAATGCGTTCTGGAGTAGCGCAACGACCGGCGGGCCCACGCGCCCGGCCTTCGATCGCGCTTCCGTCGCCAACCGGAGTGCCGTGGCGACCCGCTCTGGCTCGGCGCGCGAAGAGATGTACCCGTCGCCGATGCGCCCCGCTCTTCTGACGGCGTCGTCGACGAATCCCCCAACCAGGATCGGCGGGACGCGCGCCGGTTTCGGCGTCACCGCGGCCCCCGAGTATGAGTAGTGCTTCCCGTCGTAGTCGAAGCGTTCCTCGCTCCACGCGAGCCGCAAGATGTCGACGATCTCTTCGAGCCGGCGAACGCGCGAGCTCACCTCGATGTCGAACTGCCGGAACTCCTCCTCTCGCCATCCTAGGCCGATTCCGCAGATGACTCGCCCGCCCGAGATCTGGTCCACAACTGCGAAGTCCTCGGCCAGACGGATCGGGTCGTGGAAGGGGGCCAGCACCACGCCGGTGCCGAGTTCGATCCGGTCGGTGACCGCGGCGAGGGCTGCGAGCATGGGCAACAGAGAGGGGAGATAGCCGTCGGCCGACCCATGATGCTCGGAGACCCAGGCGCCGTCGAGGCCGCGAGCTTCGACCCGCTTCACGAGCTCGATGATGTCGCGGTACTCCGTGTGCAGGTTGCGTGAGCTGCCTTCGGGCAGCTGGGCGGTGAAGAGCCCGATCCCGAGCTTCAACTGGTTCCTCCTGGTGGCCGGTCCCTACAGAGTAAGGAAGGGCGGCATCGTACGGGAACGTCTGGTCGCAGGGCCGGGGAACCTTCGAGGGACACGCGGTGTACCTCTGTCACGAAGACCGTTCCGACCCAACCAGGAGGCTCCCATGCGCCGCCGAATCGTCATGATCTCGATCCTCGGAGTGATCCTGGGGGCGTTCTGGCCCACCGGACCGGCCACTGCGGGTGGCGGATGCCACGACCCCCAGTTCGGCGATGAGAAGACGGATGAGGTCAAGATGGGCGATCTCTGCTTCTATCCCACGGTGGCCCGCGTGGAGCCGGGCACGGAAGTGACCTGGCGGAACGGCGATCCCGTTACGCACATGGTGATCGGATCCGGCGGGGCCTGGGGAAGCCCCGATGAGCTCGCGTCGAACGGCCGCACGTCCTTCACGTTCGATGAGCCCGGTGTGTTCCCGTACTCGTGTCCGATCCATCCCGGGATGGTCGGTGCAGTGGTCGTGGGTGACGGGGTCGCCTCCGCCACCGCGGGCGCCGGCGTGACCGAAGGCATGCTGGTCGATGGGGTCGCGCCCGCGGCGGGCTCGTCGTTGACCGAAGCGCAAGAAGACGGCTGGGGCCTGCTTCCTATTCTCGCCTTGGCCGGCGCGAGCGTTGCCGGTGCGGTCGGGTTGTGGGCGGTCTCTCGTCGCAGGGCGGCAGCTGCGACTCCGGACCCGGCGGGCGGGGCGGCGGCCTGACTCAGTTTCAGCGTCCGACCAGGTCGGCCATCTCGCCGACCATCGCGGTGAGGTCGAAATCCTTCGGTGTGTAGACGCGCGCCGCTCCCAGTTCGCGCAGCTTGAGAGCATCTTCATCGGGGATCACGCCGCCGACCACGATCGGTACGCCTTGGGGGTCGATGCCCTCCGACCGGAGCTCCTCGATGATCTCGGGCACCAGCAAGCCGTGGGCGCCCGACAGGATCGAGATCCCTATGATGTGCACGTCCTCTTCCGCGGCGGCTCGGGCGATCTGTTTCGGCGTGAGCCGGATCCCTTGATAGATCACCTCGAACCCGGCGTCCCGGGCCCGGAGCGCGACCTGCTCGGCCGCGTTCGAGTGACCGTCTAGCCCAGGCTTGGCGACGAGCATCCGCAGCTTGGTGACCCCGAGGCGCGCGGCCGCCGCCTCGACCTTGGCCCGGGTTGCATCCATGTCTTCGGCCCGGCCGGCGCTCGCTCGAGCGCCCATCCCGGTGG
>JACCXF010000056.1 GCA_013697295.1 Actinomycetota bacterium
CTGAGGTTCGCGGGCTCGTGATCCGCATGGCGAGGGAGAATCCCCGCTGGGGCTACATCAGGATCCAGGGGGAATGCCGAAAGCTCGGCATCAGGGTGGGCGCCACCACCGTGAAGAGGATCCTTACTAGAGAAGGACTTGGTCCCGCACCCCGCCGGGACGGCCCCACCTGGTCTGAGTTCCTGCGGTCCCAGGCACAAGGGATCCTCGCGACGGACTTCTTCACGGTGGAGACGGTGTTCTTTCGCACCCTCTATGTGCTCTTCTTCATCGAGCTTGCCACTCGAAGGCTTCACATCACCGGCTCGGCGAGGACCCCGATGCAGCCTTCGTCACTCAGCAGGCGCGCAACCTTGTCGCCTTCGACTTGGGCGAGGCCGACGAACCCCTTGGCTTCCTCATCCGGGACAGAGACTCCAAGTACACTCGCTCCTTCGACGAGGTGTTCCGCTCGGAGGGAGCCAGGGTGATGCTCACACCGATCCGATCTCCGAAGGCGAACTCCTTCGCCGAGCGTTCGGTACGGACCGTGCGCCACGAGGTGCTCGACCTCACCCTGGTTCTTGGCCGCAGACATCTCGACCGGCTACTTGCTGCATACGAGTGCCACTACAACTCCCAGAGACCCCACCGGGGACTCGACCTCAGGGTGCCGGAGTGCTCCGACCAGGTCGCTCCTGTCAAGAAGGTTCCCTCGATCGAGCGGCATGATGTCCTAGGCGGACTGATCCACGAGTATCACGCGGTGGCAGCGTGATGGATCGTCGTTCTGGTACCCCACAGTCTCCGGCAAGCAGGGACGACTACCATCTCGAGGTCTCGAGCCACAGGGAATCTTTCGGGTCTCGGCGGCGTCGTAAGGATGGATGAAGGTCGTCGCGGATCCCGAGGTTGGGGAGCTGGTTCGGCAGCAGGGCGGTCGGCTGTACGTTTGGACCGACCCCCACAAGTGCTGCTCGGGGAACATGACGTACCTCCTCACGGGGTCGCGACCGCCTGCTCGCCGCGAGTTCCACGCATACGATGCCGACGGGTTCGAGCTACTGTTTTCTCCCGGCAACATGAATCCTCCCGACGAGTTGCACCTCGACGTCAAGGGGTGGCGAAAGAAGCGGGTCGAGGCCTACTGGAACGGGTGCGTGTTCGTCATCTGACGGCGTGACTCATATGCCCTGGGCAGCGTCTCATGAGCGGTGACGCCGTGAGTGATAGCGGCAACCCAGGCTGGTTCCTCGCCACCCTTAGGGACCTGTTGCCTCGACGGCTAGGCCGAGACCTGATTGTCCGATCGTGGCCTCGGGGGCGTCTCCCGAAGGAGGCGCCCCCGATCGGCCGGTTGTGTGTCCTAGGCGACGCGGGTCACCACGACGACCGCAACCGGGTCGTACCAGCCGTGGAACGCCGCGTCGAGCTCACGCTCCCCGACGATGCCGGGGTGGTGCTTGATGCGGCGAGGCACCACGTTCTCGACGGCGTCATCGATGTTCCCGTCGGGATCGCCGGCGAGCTCGTGACCGGGGTTCAGCCCGCTGCAAGGATCGACGATGTGCTGGCTCCTCTCGGTGTTCCGCTCACGGCCGGCGTCATAGCCGTTGATCGCGAACGTACTCGAGCCGTGATCCGGCAGCCGAACCGCATCCAGCCCGAGAAACCCGTCGTTCGTGCAGATGAGCATCGTCGCGAACGACAAGCGATCGTCGGCCCCTGCGTGGATCTCGAGCGTGACCGAGTCGTTGAAGTCGCCCACGATCGTGCCGAGCGCGGTCAGTGGCCTCGGGATCACGATCACCTCCCGAACGCCGGGGGCCCCATCGAGCAGGTCGAACAGCGGCATGGGCTCGCCGTCCTGAGCGATCGCGGCGATCTGGTCGCTCGCGAACCCGCCGACCTGGAAGGTGTGCCGCCCCGCCGCATGGGTCGCGAAGACCGGCGGCGAGAACGGTTGCCCTCCCGTGAGGTTCACCAGCGTCACGCGGTATACCCTCCCGGTCGACTCCGCTATAGCCGTGCCGGGTCCGATCGTCACCGCGATCATTGTCATCGCGATGGCCGCGAGCGCGATCGTCGTCCCGAGCCTGCGCCTTGTGATGCGCATGTCGAGGTGCCTCCCTCCTCGGCGAGTCTCACCGATCGGGTCGAACCTAACGCGTGGCCTCTTACGTGCCGCTTACGGGAGCCTTTCCGACCCCGAACGGCCGTGCATCTCCTCGAAGACCCCCGAGCTCGACAATCGCCGCCGGAGAGCGGTTCGCCTGGGCGATCAGCGGAAAGCAAGTACGGACCTCACACCGCTGCGGCTTTCAAACCTTCCGCACCCCTCGCCAGGAGCACCGCCTTGGCTCCTGTGCCGCCGAATGCAAGCGCCGCTGCCCCTCCGATACTGGCAGAAGCAACCTAACCACGATCATTCTCCCAACCAGCGTCATGCCCTCACCTCGGCGTCACCCTTCAGATCCTGATGTCTCAAGTACTCATCGTTGTGTGGAATCGAACCCGGAGACTGGCGTCCGTTCACATGGACTGCAGATTGACCCGGTGCGGGCAAAGGAGGCGTGCTCGTTGGAAACGCGTTCTACTTCTCGGTCCACGTGGATGAACTGGCGTGATGTGGGGGTCGGGGCGCTGGTCGGAATCGTGGCAGCCGTCGCCATGGCTGTGTTCGCCATGATCGCCGGTGCGACCTATCGAGGCACGGGCTTCTTCACGCCCCTGTACCACATCGCGTCGGCCGTTATCGATCCGAAGATGATGATGGATTCGATGGAGGCTGCGATGGATGACGACGCGTTCCTGCTCTCTATCGGACCTGCGTCCATCGGGATAATCTTGCACTTGGCGACAGGCGCCTTCTGGGGCGCGCTCTTCGGTCTGACCGTGGGGATCACGCGTCTCCACGGCGTCGTGGGACTGATCATCGGCGTTGTCTACGGCCTCGCGGTGATGCTCGCGATGTCTTTCCTCGCACTGCCGATCATCGCCTCGGTCTTCGGCGGGGGCACACCCGTCTCCGACATGCCGAGGCTGGCCGGCTGGGGGACGTTCACCATCGAACACGCGATCTTCGGCTTGGTGCTCGGCTTGTGGCCTCTGCTGAGGAGATCGGTAGTCACCGAGTCGCAACACGGCACCGAGTTGACCGCACAGAGGTGAGTTGCCGAACGGTTCTGAGCGGCCCAACGTGGGTAGTTGGGGAGATTGGAACGCGGATGGTCAATGAGACGGAAGGAGGAGTTGATGCAGCAAAGATCCGATGAGACCCGCGGGGGTATCGTCTGCGACAAGTGCGGGATGTCCTTCGACACCAAGGAGGAGCTCGACCGCCACGTCGAGGAGACGCACGCGGCGGAGCAGGAGAGGCCCTCGTCCTGAACCGCCTCGGTCCGCGGAGCCGAGTGTTCGGCGACGGTCCCCTACGCATCGGGCTGGTCGCGTTGGCCGTAGGGATGTTCTCAGCCGGCATCGCGGTTCGATGGCTCTATCGACGGCTCGTCTCCGGTGATCTCGTGCTGGACATCGGCACCGGACGAACGATGCGGCGGCTGGGACCGATGGATGCGAAGATCGCTGCCCCGCGACAGCTCGTCTTCGACGTGATCGCGGCCCCGTACCTGGGCTCGGTCCCCGCATCGTTGGCCGGGAAGATCGACGTGATCGAGCGCTCGGATGGGATGGTGCTGGCCGCGCACCGGACGCCGGTACAGACCGGGCTGGTCGCGACGACGGTCGAAACCGTGCGGTTCGACCGGCCCGCGGCCATCCACTTCCGTCTCCTGCGCGGTCCAGTACCGCACGTGGTCGAACGATTCCAGCTGGCTGAGGAGGGCGATGGCACGAGGCTCCATTACGAGGGAGAACTCGGGGTCGACCTGTGGGCCTTGGGCCGCGCCTGGGGCGGGCTCGTTGCGACGAGATGGGAGCGGGCGGTCCGCGACTCGATGGCCGAAGTCACACGGATCGCTGAGCTGCGGGCGGCACGCGGAAGGACGAGTCGATCATGACCTGGAGGCAACGACAACAGGAGCCTCCCGCCTCCCGTGACGTCTCCATGGTCTGTCGTACCGCGATAGGCCCGCTGCTCGATCACCGGAGGTCGTAGATGCCGCACGAAGTGCATGAACGAGCGGAGGTCCAGGATCTGATCGACCGGGGGATCCAGGTCGTCGACGTGCTCGGCCAGGAGGAGTTCGAAGAGGATCACCTCCCCGGGGCGATCAACCTGCCTCTTCGGAAGCTGGAGACCGAGGCCAGACGACGGCTCGACCCAGCGCGGCCGGTCCTCGTGTACTGCTGGGACTCGGTCTGAGACCTCAGTCCACGAGCCGCGTGGCGGCTCGAGAGCCTCGGGTTCACCGAGGTCTACGATTACGTGGACGGGAAAGCCGATTGGCTCGCCGCCGGTCTCCCGGTCGAGGGCGCCAGCGTCGAGCGCCCGAGCGCGGGGGATGTGGCCCGAAGGGACGTGCCGACGTGCCGCCTGGACGAGGCGATCGTCGAGGTTCGGAAACGGGTCCGAGGCGCCGGCTGGGACGCGTGCGTGGTCGTGAACGACCAACGGGTGGTATTCGGGCTGCTTCGCGACGCCGAGCTCGAGAAGGGACGGGATGAGCCGGTGGAGCAGATCATGCGCCCCGGCCCTAGCACCTTCCGCCCGAACGTCCCGATCGGGGAGATGGCAAACTTCATGGTGGAGCACGATCTGTCCAACTCCCCGATCACCTCATCTGACGGGCGACTGATCGGGCTGCTGAGGAAGGAGGACGCTGCGCGGATCGCCCTCGAGCGTCACCGGAGCCGCGAAGCACATGAGCGGGGGGACATCTGATGCCCGACCATGACTCGCAGGCCACCTTGTCGAGGGAGGGGCACCGCTTGCCTCTGATGTGTACCCGGTGCGGTATCGGGGTCGAGGTCTGCGCCCTTTGCGAGCGTGGAGACTGCCGTCACGCGATCTGCTACCGGTGTCTGCGCATCGAGCTCGGGCAGTCGCTCGCCCACCCCCATCCGCACGGAGGGTGAGCCGACGCGGTCCAGCTTTCAGGGTCCGAAGTGCTCCTCGATCAGCATCTGCAGGGAACCGGCATCGAGCGGCCCGACCCAGACGTCTGCGATCTTCCCGCCCGCCCGCACGAAGATCGTCGTGGGCATCCCCAGCGCGCCGGTAGCGTGGAAGAAGGATCCGACAGCGTCGAAGCCGGTCGGGTAGGTGATGCCCGCCCGTCGAGCGAGCTCGATGCTCGCGTCCCGTGGGTCGCTCTGGGAGACGCCGAGGAACCCGACCCGGTCGCCTAGTTGGCGGTGGACCTGCTCGAAGGCGGGCATCTCCGAGATGCAGCTCGGACACCACGACGCGAAGAAGTTGATGACCAGCGGACGGTCGGCGAAGTCCTCGTAGTCGACCGACCCCGTTCCCACCAGCACGGGGAGCTGCAGCGACTCGAGCGTGCCGCCGGCCCGGAAGTCACCGGCATACACGACTCCATCGGAACCGCTCCGCCCGAGGAGGATCATAGATAGCCCAGCCGCGAACACGAAGATCAGACCGATCGCCGCCGACAGGCCCCGCGAGGCCCCCAGAAGAGATCTCCGCGGGCCCGGACGGGATCGCTTCCCGATCACCCCACCGCACCGCTCGGAGGATCGGTTGACGAGAGGAGCACAGCGGCACGGACACGATCCCGCAGTCCGAGGGGTACAGGTTCGTGCGCATCTTCGGCAACCCGCCTGCCGAAGCGACCGAGCAGGACCTCACGCCAGCAGTCCTCGCAGTCGAGGAGATGGTGTTCGAACCAGCGACGCGCTCGAGCGGAGAGCTCCCCGGAGACGTACTCGGCCGAGTTGCGCTCCGGATCGTGACGCCGCATGCGCAGCCACAGCTTCATCGTTCCTCCACCTCTCGTACGTCGTCCCAAAGGAGCACGGCGAGACCTCGCCGCCCTCGGTGCAGGCGCGACAACACCGTGCCCCTTGGAGTCCTCATCGCGCGCGCCGCCTCCGCGGTGGAGAAGCCTGCGAGGTCGACGAGGGTGATCGCCACGCGCTGCCCATCCGGGAGCCGCCACATCGCCTCGTACAGCGCCTGCCGATCCATGGCAGCAACGGCGGCGCGCTCTGGGTCTGCGGACCTCGGCGCCTGGACCTCACGTTCCTCGATTGAGACCTCGCTCGGGCGACGTAGCCGGTTCCGGTACCTGGAGCGACCCAGGTTCAAGCAGATCGTCGCGATCCACGGCTCGACCCGCCTCGGGCGACGTTCATCCCGCCACGCTCGATAGGCCGCAAGGTAGGTCTCCTGCACGAGGTCTTCGGCATCCTCCTGTCGGTCGGCGAACTTGCGAGCCAGGTTGTAGACGAGCTCCATCGCTCCCATCGTCGCCCGTAGGAACTCCTCGTGGTCTTCGCGCATGGTCATCCGTCAAGCAGGACGCAGGAGAGGCGCCCCTGATTCCCGCCGAGGGAATATCAGCGGTCCGCCGGCGTCCGTTCCGTCGGGGGAAGGATCGCGGACCCCGACGTCGACCCACTTGAACATAATGCGACCCATGATGGAACGGAATCGCACGACGAAGGTTGCTCTCCTCGCCGGTGCCCTCGCGTTCGTCGCCGCGGCGTGCGGATCGGACGGGGAGAGCAGGACAAGGACGTCCGACGTGGTGAGGCCAAGCCCATCTCCGATCCAGGGACCGCTCGTCGACCCTGATGACATCGTTTCGGGCGGTCCCCCTCCTGACGGCATCCCACCGATCGACGAGCCGGTGTTCCTGGAGCCAGATGATGTCCGATTCCTCGTGCCTCAGGAACCGGTGATCGCCGTCGAGGTCAACGGCGTCGCGAAGGCTTACCCGATCCGGATCCTGATGTGGCATGAGATCGTGAACGACGACTTCGACGGGGTTCCCGTCGTCGTGACGTACTGCCCCCTGTGCAACACTGGCATCGCCTTCCTCCGCCCGACGATAGACGGAGAGCTCCTCGACTTCGGCACCAGCGGCAAGCTGTACCACTCCAACCTCGTGATGTACGACCGACAGACGAACTCGTACTGGCCACAGGCCCTCGGGCTGGCCGTCGTGGGACCGCTCCTCGGCGAGAGGCTCGAGTTCGTTCCGGCCCGGATCCTTTCATGGGTCGATTGGCGGGAGGCTCATCCGGAC
Source organism: Actinomycetota bacterium (assembly GCA_013697295.1). Lineage (GTDB taxonomy): Bacteria > Actinomycetota > CADDZG01 > CADDZG01 > WHSQ01 > JACCXF01. The sequence goes on from JACCXF010000056.1 coordinate 7,152, forward strand.
GGCCTCGTGCTGTCCACGGAGACGGGGCACCGCCGCGACTACGGCTCGAACCCCTACGCGGGGTATGAGGACACGGATCGTCCCTTCCTGTTCTCCGGCGACCCGGATCCTCGACTGCCGGCAACGGAGCACGTCCTCGGGGTGGCCGGAACGGAGACCATCGCGTTCCCGTATTCGGAGCTCGAGCGTCTCTCGTCCGGAGGTCTCACCGTGATCCACCGCCTCGTCGGAGGAAGACTGCTGGCCGTGTTCTGGAAAGCGGGGACCGTGTCGGCTCTCGATGCTCCGCAGATCCCTGCCTCGGCGGATGTGGGTGCGGCCGCGGCGTACTTGCCGGAGATCGGTAACAGGCAACTGACCTTCGTGGTCCGGGAGGGACAGATCGTCGACGAACAGACCGGTAGCGCGTGGACGATCGCCGGCGAGGCGACAGAGGGGCCTATGAGGGGGCATCGCCTCGAGGTGGCGATCGCGATCGACAGCTTCTGGTTCGACTGGGCCGCCTTCCACCCCGACACCGCGATCTTCCGAGCGGCCTGATCGCCATCGGAAGACTGGTGGATCCGGCATCGTCGTGGTCCTCCCGGCGTCCTCATGAGAGGGCATCAGTCAACATGCCAGGATGAGGAATCACGTCGAAGATTTGAGGCACTCGAGATTCCGATTCCGCCGATCCACGAGCAGCGCCGAGTGGCTCATCGGCTAGATCGACTGGAGGCTGCGGCAAAGGAGCTGCGTCATCGCTCGTACCAGGCGGCGGCCCTCACTAGCGCACTGGCCGTCTCCGCTTCGGCGCGACCCGATCTCGCCAACAAGGCGAAGACTCGCGCTGGTTGGCGGCGGGTCGCGCTCGGTTCGGTGATGGCGCGATCAAGCGAGCTGGTCTCGGTCGAAGCTGACAACACGTACTCAAACGTCGGCATCTACAGCTTCGGAAGAGGGCTGTTCGAAAAACCCGATATCGACGGGGCGGCGACGTCAGCCAAGGTGCTCATTCGCATTCGAGCCGCGCAATTCATCTACAGCCGACTATTCGCCTTCGAAGGCGCGTACGCCTACGTCCCTCGCGAGTTCGACCGCTACTTCGTCTCCAGCGAGTTCCCCGCCTTCGACACGGACCCAGAACATCTCGACGCCAGATGGCTGGCCAACTACCTCCGATCACCCGAACGCTGGGCTGAACTGAAAGGGGCGAGCAAGGGACTTGGCGTTCGCCGGCAGCGAGTGCCCGTCGAGGCCGTAATGGACTACGTGGTGTGGCTTCCGCCCATCGCGTTGCAACACGCCATCGTTGCGACTGCCAGCCGCCTCGATGAGGCACGAACCAGTCGCGTCCACTCTGACCACCGAATCGCATCACTCGTCCCCGCGGCGCTCAACCAAACCTTTGCGACTCACAGTTGACTGCTGCCATCGCACCGGGGATCGACCCGAACCTGAGTGCAGCCAGCGGGAACACCGCGGCCTAGCGACAGACCGATCTCAAAACCTCAGGATCAGTATGGCCCTGGTCTATAGCCTTGAGCACGCGGTTTGCGAGACCGTTGTCATGCCATGGTTGGGCAACTGCATTGCCAACGGTTGATCAGACTGTGGTGGTGATGTCGTCAAACGAGCGATGCGCGAACTGGTCGACACGCTCGCGGCATGGGCGAAAGGTTGCAGAATCCTCGCGGGAAGCTGGCACTCCAGAGTGCAGGAAGAGTTCGCCGGGATCCTCTCGCCGGAGACGATGGAACAGGTACTCGAGGACGCCGCGTTAGCTTAGGTGGACGCGCCGATCAAGGCCCACGTCCCGATACTCGCGGAGCGTTTCGCGAGAGGAGGCTGAGAGACGTGACACATGCGGTACGCCCGATTCTGAAGGAAGTCCCTGAGGTCCTGTTCGTGTGCGTGCACAACGCAGGTCGGAGTCAGATGGCGGCCGCGCTCCTCGACCATTACGCCGACGGGAAGGTCCACGTCCGCTCAGCGGGAAGTACGCCCGCTGACGAGATCAACCCGGCAGTCCTCACGGTGATGGACGAGCTCGGTCTCGACCTCTCGAAGGAGTCCCCGAAGCCGCTCACGACCGAAGCAGTCGAGGGAGCCGATGTAGTCGTGACGATGGGCTGCGGCGATGCCTGTCCGGTCTTCCCGGGGAAGCGCTACCTCGATTGGGAGCTCCCGGACCCGAGCGGGAAGCCAGTCAACGAGGTCCGCGCGATCCGCGACGAGATCGACGCGCGGGTCCGGGCGCTGCTCTTGGAACTCGTCCGGACGTAACGTGGCAACGTGAACCAGTCCCCGGGATGCCTCGACCCGGACCGAGAGGCAATGCTTCAGGCGACTCTCCCGGTTCGGAGAGCCGCTTTCCGACGACTCCTTTCTGGTCAAGCCGTCTCGGTCATCGAGGTCGCGGCCCAGATCGGAAGCTCGCCGGAGTCGGTTCATCGCGCGGTCCACGACGTGGCTTCGGTCGGGATGGCCGAGGTAACTGACGGCACGGTCGTGGCCATGGATGGGTTGACGACTCAGCCGACGCAACACGGCCTCACCTTGGACGGCGTACAACTGTGGACGTGGTGCGCGTACGACATCGTCGGTATCGCGGCGGCTTTGGGGAACGACGCGACCGGATGCACACCGTGCGGAGCCTGCGGTCGGTCGATCGATGTCGAGATCCGCAACGGCGACCCGAAGGTGACTGCGGTTGTCGGCTGGCTACCCAGCGAAGCATGCTCGAACGTCCGCGCGGAGTTCTGTCCGAGCGCTCTCTTCTTCTGCTCGATGGAGCACCTCGAACAGTGGCTGGCCACGTCCGACGATCGCGGAGGCGAAGCCTTGAGTCTGCCGGAACTAGCTGAGCGGGGACGAGACGAGTGGCGTCAGGTCGTCGCCTGATCATGGAGGACCTCGCGTAACTGCTCCTTCGTCGGGAAACCTGCCGGTCCCTCGGGAGTCTGGTACACGCGGCACGACAGCCCATACCCTCCGGCGACCTCGCCCTCGAACGGATCCTCGCCGTTGACGAGGACCGTCGGGGAACCGGCGAAGCGGAGTCTTTCGGCGTCCTCGGGAGTCTCGACCCGTTCGAGCGCGACGGCGACCGCGTCGTCTCCGATCTCGGCGAGGACCTCGTTCACGCGCTCGTACGCCGTCCGCCAATGGGGACAGCCGTCGAAGTAGCGAAGGATCACGTCTCGCCGAGCTGGCGCTTCTTCCATGCCTCAAGACCCGGGTTCTGATGGAAGCGAGGGAAGACCCAGCGGAAGAGGCTCAAACCGGGCTTCGGGAACCAACAGTCGGGGTAACAGTCGCAGGAGATGAGTCCCGCCGCCTCCCTCGCCTTGCTCACGAGCGCGAGAACCACGTAGCCGATGACGAGCGACTTCAAGATCCGACCCACGAGCGGAAGCTAGCACCGATGCTGCGCAGCGACCCGGCTGCCGGGCCGATGGATGGAGGGCAGAACATTCGTTCCGCCATCATGGTCGCCAGTTATTGGCCGCCTCGCGGAGCAAATCGCCGTGGTCCACCTCTAGACGGAACCAAATCGGGAGTGAGCCTGTTCTAGCGAACGCGACCATCGGGTAGAGCGCCCTGTGCGGCAAACGCGTCCGCACAGCTCGGACTCAGGTCAGCGGACCTCGAGGAGGGCAGCTCCGACGCCTTCCGTTAGTGACTCTGCCAAGGAGATCCACGGAGCCGTTCAGCCGACTCGAACGGCACCCCAAGGCTCGTCGTAGCCGTACATCGAATCGACGCGTGTCTGGCCCCCCGGGGCTGGGCTCGAGGCGTGGATGATCTTGCCGCCGCCGACATAGATCGCGATGTGAGGCCCGTAGTTCCCGTAGTACACGAGGTCACCTGGCTGGACAGCTGACAGAGGGATCTTCGGGAACATCGAATACTGCGCTTCCGAGGAGTGTGGGAGCGAGACGCCAGCCTGTCGCCAGGCGTAGACCGTGACTCCCGAGCAGTCGAGCCCCACGGATGGATCCGATGAGCCCCAGACATACCGCGTTCCGACCACGGAGTACGCTGCCTGGACGGCGACCTGAGTCTGCGACGCGTTCGCCGGTGGCACGTAGCCGGCCCCACCACTTCCACTCCCACTCTCACTGCCACTCTCATCGGCGGGCGGCGGTGCTGAAGGCTCGAAGGTCGCTGCCTCCGCGGCGGCCGCTTGCGCAGCGGCGGCACGCTGAGCATCGAGGAAAGACCGATAGTCCATCTGGAGCTCTTCATAGAGCGCCTCTTGCTCATCGAGCAGACGCTCGATCTCGCCACGATCGCGGGACATCTCCTCGAGGCGCTCACGAGAAGCTTCGACGGCGGTCGCGTACTCGTCCGCAGCCCACTGGGCAACCTGTCGAGCGTTCTCTGCCTCCACCGCGATCGCTGCGTCCGACGCCGTGATCGCTCCCATGAACTCGAGTCGATCACTGAACTCTGCGACGCTGCCGGCGTTGAGCAACCCATCAACCTGGGTTCCCATGCCAGTGTAAGCCGCGACAGCTCGGTTGGCGAGGCGATCGCTCGCTCGCTGGGCGTCTGTCTGTGCGCTGCGCATCTTGTCGCGTGTCTCAGCGAGGCGGCTCTCGTTGACGGAGAGCTCGTACCGTGCCTGGTTGTAGCGCTCGGCGACGGCCTCGAATTCTCGCTGCAGCGTGAGGAGCCTCGATCTCGCCGACGCGATCTCTTCCTGCGAAGGAGCGGCGATCGAGGTCGTCGGAACAACAGCGACGAGGGAAGCGGGAACGAGGAGTGCGAGGAGGATCGCCGTACGCAGCGTGATCGATCTCCTCGCCCGCCCGACCGCCATGTCCCTCCGTCTGTATGCCGAAAGGCTCGGTCACCCGAGCCCCGAGCGAGGCTAGCGGCCATGCTATGAGGTGTCAAACGACGCACCGTCGTAGACGTTTGCGGAGCGCGCAACACCCCGTCAGCGCATCGACAGGGTCGCCCCCACCGTGTTCGCTCCTCATGCCTCCGCAGGCACGCGTTCCGGCGTCCGGGTCCGCGCCTCCTTCTGCTTGCGCCGGCCGTAGCGTGTCATGCCCTGCGGCTTGTACACATTCAGTACCTGTACCGTCAGTAGCACTACGAGACCGAGCCCGGGGTGGAGCAGGTCGCCCTCCCCGAGCTGTGCGTAGAGATGCCCGTCGACCCCAGCCGCGCCGGCACGTCCTGCGTCCCTGGCCACTTGGGCGAGCTCACTGACGCCAGGCATATGCAAGAGCAAGACGACCGTCGCGAGCGTGGTGAGCACGAGCGAGAACAACACCCAGTAGTGCCGGAACAGACCCCACTTGGTACCGAGCGCCATCACGAGCCCGGTGAGCCACGACGCGAGGGCCAGGGGAACGATGACGTACCAGCCGGTCAGATCCATCGCGATCCACGAAGCACGCACCGTCTGTGGGTCTTGACTCGTCATCGCGGCGATGCTGAAGACGAGATAGGCGATGACGGTGCCGATCCAACCGACCGAGAACGTGAGATGCACGCTCAGGGCGAGCTTGCGAAGGCCGGGCGTCATCGTCACGAGGAGCGCTCAGGGTGAATCGACACCGGCGCTAGGCGAGTGACCCGCTCCGCCCGTAGGCGCCGTGTGCCGGCCGGGGCCGTGGTCGCCACCGAACAGGAGCATGACGACGATCAGCACGATCACGATGGCAGCCACGATGCCGAAGATCTTCACCCACCGTGGGGTACCAACCGGCCCGTCGCGGAGCGAGACGGGCCTCTCGCCGTTCTCGGGTGGGACAGGTTCGTCAGCCATGAGGCCTCCTATCGGCTTACAGGGGGACCGCGAGGACTCTATCGAGACACTTCGTCCTTAGTCAAATCAGAACGTTAGGGACGCGTCTGACCGTATACTCGCCTGGTGCCGAAACTCTGGACCGAAACGATCGAGGCGCATCGGCGCGAGGTCCGCGACGCGATCATGCATACGGCCGCGTCCCTCGTAACTGCGCACGGCTTGCTCTCCGTGACGATGTTGCAGATCGCAGAGGAGACCGGGATCGGACGCGCCACGTTATACAAGTACTTCCCGGATGTGGAGGCGATCCTCTTCGGGTGGCATGAGCGTCAGATCGCCGGCCATCTGCAACAGCTGGCGGAAGTCCGCGATCGTGCTGGCGACGCCCGCGAGCGGTTCGAAGCGGTCCTCGAGACCTTCGCCCTCATCTCGCACGAGACCCGCGGGCACAACGACACAGAGCTCGCGAGGTTCCTGCGTCGAGACGAGCACGTGACCCACGCGCACGATCACGTCCGCGACCTGATCCACGACCTCTTAGCCGATGTCTCGGATGCCGGCCACCTCCGCAACGATGTTTCTATTGATGAACTCGCCGCCTATTGCGTGCATGCCCTCGGTGCCGCCGGCGACCTGCGATCCAAGGCTGCGGTCCGCCGGCTCGTCAAGGTCACACTTTCTGGCTTGGAGAGCCGATAGCTGTTCCCTGACCAGATCCCACAGGCAACAGAGCAGCGATGTCTCCCGGGCCGCCATGTCGGATCGACGCTCGGCCACTCGAACATCGTCCGGTGATAGCCTCGTGCCGTGGGGCGCAAGCTCGCTGTGATCCTCGTGGTTCTCCTCCTCTTGCTGCTGGTCATCCCTCTCGGGATCAGCATGGTGATGGCCCCCTGTCCAGAGTGTGACGCCGGGACGCTCATGGGCGCGATCATGGCC
>JACCXF010000063.1 GCA_013697295.1 Actinomycetota bacterium
GTCTGGAAATGGCTGACGTTCCGTCCCCACTCCTGCAGCGAGATGTAGTTCACCGTCGCTCCGGCGCCGGCCTCGACCTCGACGACGCTCGATGACAACGAGGGCTGATCGGAGAATCCGGACTTGAACCGATCGATGAAGGTCAGGCTGCCCTGTTCCTCGACCACGATCGTGGTGTGTGGAAACGTTGACCCGCCGGACGGCACGTCACGCAACGTCTCGAGCGGGACGGCAACCTCGACGCCCCGTGGGACATGGATCAGCAGTCCGTTCGAGTAGAAAGCGCCGTGGAGGGCGGTGAAGATGTGCTCGTCGACGGGCACCTCCGTGAAGAAGTGCTCCTGCACGAGTTCCACGTGGTCTCTGGTCGCGGTGGAGATGTCGGTGAAGATCACGCCACTGTCGCTCAGCTCCTGTGGCAGATCGGGCACGCGCACCCGCCCTTCGGGGGCGCTGAATCCGTCGAAATCGAAGCCCCGGACGTCCACGTACCGCCACTCCTCGCTCTTGGGGTCGGGGAAATCGAGCTTCTCGAAGACGTCGTAGGCCTGCAGCCGGCGCTCGGTCAACCAGCCCGGCTCGTCGAGCTCATGGGAGAGCCGCTCGGCCGCGTCTCGATTCAGCATCTGTGGCATCGGTGGTGGACTCCAAGCGCTTGTGAACGGATTCACGATCCTACCAGTTAGGGTTGCCTAACTCCAGCCGCCGTTGGGGACATTTACCCTGCTCACGATGCATAAACGCGACGATGCGACGCTTTCTTCCGAGGGCCCCGCAGGGGCGACGGCGATCGCCCGTGGCGGCCGGCTTATGGGCCCTGGGGCTACGGTCGCGAACGACCTCTTCGCCTCCGGCGTCAGCCCGCTCGAACTCGCCGAGGCGCGCGCTCTCCTCGCCATGGTCGGGCTCGCTCTCCTCCCTCAGTCGTGGCGGCGGCGAAGGGCCCCACTCCTCATCTCGCTCATGGGCGCAGTCCCCGGTGTGATCCTCGTGCCGGGACTCCTGGCGGGCGACGTTGGCGTTGCGGACGGTTTGGGGATCGCGATGGGACTCGCCGCCGCCGTCTTCTTCTCGATCTACACGGTGCTGAGCGAAGATGCGGGAGCCGCGTTCGGCTCCATCGGAGCGATGTTCAGGGGATTCGTCATCGGCAGCGCTTTCTGGGTGCTCTTCCAGATACCGAGGGGGTGGCCCCTTCAGTCGAGGGCCAGGGCCGCCAGACGCTCGCCGATCAAGGGGGCGAACTTGAAGCCGTGGCCGCTACACGGGGACCCGACGACGATCTGACCGTGTCGCTCGAGGATGAAGTGCTCGTCTTCGGTGTTCGTGTAGATACAGGTCTCGGCGTGATGCGGTCGGGGCGCTGCGGTTGGGTAGCGCTCTGTCACCCACCGGCTGATGGTCTCGACCGACTCCTGGTTCACCTGCCCCACTTCATCCGGGTCGGTCAAGGGGCCGGCGATGTGTTGACCCGCCTTGATGCCTTGACCCGGGCTGGGAAGCGAATAGATCGATGGATCTCCCCATTCCACCAGGGTCGGCGTCAACGGTCCATCGAGATCAAAGTAGGCAATCGTTTCGCGCGTAGGACGAACGGGAAGGTGCACCCCGACCTGTTCGAGGAGGGTCTTCGCCCAGGCTCCCGCAGTCACCACAACGACGCTCGCGATCACCTCGCTGCCCTCGGTCTGCACATGCACGCGATCGCCTTCCGGTTCGAGATGCAAGACCCCCGCCTCTTCGATCACCGTCGCCCCAGCCCTTGCCGCGAGACGCGCGCAGGCCGACACCGTCGCGTCTGCGTTCACGATGCCGGAATCGGGCTGGAACAAGGCCGTCGACCCCTCGGGTAGCGAAAGAGGGAACTGGCTCCAAGCCTCGGCGGGATCGACCATGTCAAAGTCTGCAGAGCAGGCGGCCAGCGCCGACGCGTTCTCTTCGATGCGGGGACCGAGATCAAGTCCTCCGGTCGTGACCATGAGCTCCTCGCCGGAGTCACGCTCGAGAGCGCGCCACGATTCAAGCGCCTCTTGCGCCATCCGCACGTACATCTCGTCTGGATACGAGAGCCTGAAGATCCGCGATCTGCCATGACTCGAACCTC
>JACCXF010000131.1 GCA_013697295.1 Actinomycetota bacterium
GCCCCAGCGGGACGGCTGAGGATGAAGGGAGGCCGGCCCGTTAATCGGTAGGCTGAAAGCTCGTCACTCGAAAGGGCGATCGGATGAAACGGCTCACAGAGCTGCTCGAATATCTGGACGTCTTCGGATTCGTCGTGCTCGCAATCGTTTCGTGGCGTCAGTGGAGGCGGCAGGGCGGCCGCCCCGCGATGTGGGTGACGTTGACCTTCGGTGTCCTGGCGGCGGTGACTCTCGTGGGGCTGGTCACGCCGGAGGAACGGGAGGGCTTGTTCTGGGGCCTCGTGCAGCGGGTCACGATCGCAGCGCTGATCCTGTTCCCCTACTTCCTTTTCCGCTTCATGGCATCTTTCGGCGCGTCGAGTCGGGTCCTCGACCGCCTCGCCATGATCGGGACCGGCGTCGTCGCCGTTTGGGCCTTGCTTCTTCCAACGCTCCCCGCACCGGGCGAGCCGCGATCCACCGGCTTCACCATCTTTCTTTTGGTGTTCCTCGTGCAGTGGGCGGGATTGCTCCTGATCGTCTCGATCAACCTGTGGCGCGCAGGCCGTAATCAGGTGACCGTTGCTCGCCGGCGGATGAGGCTGTTGAGCATGGGGTCACTGGCTATGGCGGCGGCGCTCGTGGTCGCCGCGACTCCGGCAGGGGCGAGCGATTCGCCCGGGATCAGCTTGGCGGTGCAAGCGTTCGCTTTGGGGAGCGCCGCTCTGTTCTTGCTCGGCTTCGCTCCACCCGCCTTTCTGCGTAACGCCTGGCGGCGTCCGGAAGAAGAGGCGATGCAGGCGGCCGTCGTGCATCTGATGACCGCAAGCAGCTTGGATGAGATCAGTCACGACATCCTTCCTCACAGCGCTCGCATCGTTGCAGCGCGAGGCGCTGCGCTGCTGGGCGATCAGGGCAACATCATCGGCTGTTACGCGCAGAATCCGGCAGACGTGGCCCCCCTCGAAGATCTGATCGAGCATCGGCTGGGAGGAGGGGGGGTCGGTCAAAAAGGTGAGGTCGTCGAACGACGTTTCCCCTTCGGAAGCCTGGTCGTTTGGGTAAGCGCCTACACCCCGTTCTTCGGGCGCGAGGAGTTCGAGCTGTTCACGACGTTAGGCGTACTGGCCAACCTTTCGTTGGAGAGGTCGGCAGTGGTCGATAAGGAGCGACGAGCTCGAGAAGCCCTCGAACGATCGAACGCGGACCTCGCCCAGAGGGAGGTGCAGCTCGCCGAGGCGCAAGAGGTGGCGCACCTCGGGAGCTGGGAGTGGGACGTGGACGAGAACACCGTTGTTTGGTCGGATGAGCTCTATCGCATCTTTGGCGTCAACAGGGATGAGTTCGAGGCGACATACGAGGCGTTCATGGAGATCGTTCACCCGGACGATCGGGAGATGGTGGCCGAAACCGTGCAGCAGGCGGTCGAGGACAAGGTGGACTACACCGTCGAGCATCGGGTCATCCATGAGGGCGGTGACCTCCGATACATCTACGCGAGCGGACGGGTCGTCACCGGTAGCGACGACCGGGTACATCGACTAGTGGGCGTCGCGCAGGACGTGACGGAGCGAGTCGCTCACCAAAAGATGGCCGAGGACTACGGTCGCCGCCTACGAGAAGCAGCGTTGCGGCAGCAGCAGGCGCTTCAGATCAACGACAATGTCGTGCAAGGCCTGACCGTCGCCAAGTACGCACAGGAGATGGATCGTCCAGAGCAAGCCGCGGACGCCATCGACCGCACGCTCGAGGCCGCCAGGCGGATCATCAGCGATCTGCTCAAGGAGAGAACCGACGAGAAGCCACTTGGCCCCGGGGACCTCGTGCGCGAGCACCCCGGGCGGGTGAGCGATCGCGGTCCGACCTCGTCCTGACAGGCCGCATCCAGCCATTCGCCGTCGCCGGCGGTCGAGCGGCCCCAGGGCGGGGATCCGCGCCTACGTGGAACGAGCTACTTTCGATACGGTCTGACACTTGCGACATGAGGACTTGTATCCACCGGGGGTTACCTGAAGCGCGAGTTTGCGCCCGCAGGAGCTGCAGAAGCGCGGTGGATCCAGCGGACGATGACACGTTCCGTCGCACTCTTGAGTGGAGCGCCCGCAACCCTCGCAGTGCACCTCAGATGACCTTGGAGAGTACGCCGATCGGCATGCGCAGGTCCTTCAACATCTGCAGGTCTTGTGCCGGTTCGCGCCCCAGCGTGGTCAGGTAGTTCCCTACGATCAAGGCGTTGATCCCGGCGGTCAGACCCAGAGCCTGAAGCTCCCGCAGAGTTACTTCGCGGCCCCCGGCATAGCGCAGGATCACATCCGGGAGCGCGAGCCTGAACAGCGAGATCCACCTGATCGCCTCGATCGGCTCGACCAGGTTTCGATCGCCGAGGGGTGTGCCGGGCCGGGGATTCAGGAAGTTCAACGGAACCTCCGCCGGCTTCACCTCTCTGAGCTGTCCCAGCAGCTCCACGCGCTGGTCGTTCGTCTCGCCCATCCCGAGCAACGCGCCGCAGCAGAGTTCCATCCCGAACTCGTGAACGAGCATGCAGGTATCGAAACGCTCTTCCCACGTATGTGTCGAAACGATGCGCCCGAAGTACGAACGAGCCGTCTCCAGG
>JACCXF010000158.1 GCA_013697295.1 Actinomycetota bacterium
TGCTGGGATGTCTCACGATTCTTTCGAGATGACGATGATGCGTGAGACGTACTCGGCGGTCTCGCCGGATGGAGCGGATCACTGGCCCACCGTCTTCCAGAAGATCACCACCATGTGGACGAGAGAGCCGCACATCCCGATCGATGACCTGAAGAAGTTGGCGGTACCTGTACTGGTCTTGGTCGGTGACGACGACATGGTCTCGCTCAGTCACAGCGTCGAGTTATCTGTGGATCTTCTTGGGGGCTCCCTATATAGAGCGCCTGCGTGGCAACCGGTCATTGAACGCAGCTCTGGGAGCGGTGACAGCGGCGGTCGTGGGTGTCATCTTGAACCTCGCGATCACCTTCGGCATAGCAGTGCTCTTCAGCGACGTATCTCAGGGCAAGCTCCTCAACCTGACCTTTCCTGACCCGAACTTCTCGTCGATCGACTTGTTTACCGTTGCCCTGGCTGCTATCGCGTTTGTGGGTCTCTGGAAGTTCAGATGGAACGTGCTGGGGGTAGTGGGGGGAAGCGCTATCGCTGGACTGATCTATCGCACACTGACCTGAGGACTCCTTCTTATGGGGCTTATGGGGCACCCCCTTCGGGCCTGATCAGCGCAAGGACTGACCTCCATCCTCACGCGGGAGTAACGAACCCAAAAGCCTCACCTACGCGCGCCTGCTATCGCGGTCGAGGAAGCGAGTTCTGCGCGCTGGACGGGACATGCCCAAGAGGGGAGTGCCGGCCGGCGGTGATCTCCCCTCTAACTGGCTTTCCTGCTAGCAGCAGTCGTTCTCGTCACACGGGCACTCGGGACCGCAGTCGCAAGGAGCCATGTACACCTCCTTCCTACTTCTTGGAACCGGAACCTCCGCAGTCACCGCAAGGGCAACCGCAACATGGGCATCCGCCGTCAGCCAACTCGTTCACCTCCTCGCTTGATGAACGTGACCTCGCAGGGCCACAGGTCACCCTGGTCGGTCGCGGGGCATTCGAGCTTGGCCATCTCCGCCAGTTCCACTCGCAGGCCCGAGAGTCGGGCCATCTCGGCGTCTATCTCTGCGATACGACGCTCGACCAAAGTCTTCGTATGCCCGCAGGGACAGGCCCCGCGATCTTGGATCTCGAGGAGCTCGCCGATCTCCGCGAGCTTGAGTCCCATCTCCTGGGCACCTTTGATGAACCTGACCCGTTGCGGGACTGTGGGGTCATACTCTCGGTAGCCCGCAGGCGACCGCGGTGGTTGGGGTAGCAGGCCTTCCTTCTCGTAGAAGCGGACCGCGTCTGGTGAGACGCCTGCTTGCTCTGCGACTTGTGAGACTCGTAAGGACATGGAGACAACGTAAACCTTGGAGTCGACTCCAAGGTCAAGCGTTCCCGTGGAATTGTTTGGTTCGACCCTGGTCGTGCGCTATTCGTCAGCCCCGAGGTGCGTACATGATCAGCGCCACGCCGAAGAGACAGACGGCGGCTCCCGCGATGTCCCACCGGTCGGGCTTGAACCCATCGACGATGACGCCCCACAACAGCGATCCGGCAACGAAGATCCCGCCATAGGCCGCGAGGATGCGCCCGAAGTTCGGGTCCGGTTGGAAGGTGGCCACGAATCCGTAGGCGCCCAACGCGATGACCCCGGCTCCCACCCAAAGGAGTCCACGGTGCTCTCTCAACCCTTGCCAGACGAGCCACGCGCCGCCAATCTCGGCGACCGCGGCTAGTGCGAACAGAGCGATGGATCGGAGCACGGTCATGGCACCAGCGTAGTGGTCGTCGATTGCCTAGGAGGGTATTGGGTGCGACCATGAATGGGTGATGCGATCCATGGTTGCCGGCGCCGCAGTTCTCTTCGGTCGTTGATCACGGAGGCCCGTTGTTTCCTCGCTGACAACGAGGCGTTCGACCACTGATGCCGGCCGACCTCGCTCTCGACAGTCTGCGGAAGATGCTCGCGAAGGGAAACACGCAGCTCATCGAGGTGCTCCCGGAGAAGGAGTACGTCGAGGAGCATCTTCCCGGCGCGATCAACATCCCGCTGAAGTCGATGAACCGAGACAGCGTTGCCGCGCTCGACCGTTCGCGTCCAACCGTCGTCTACTGCTGGGACGACATATGAGACATGAGCCCGAGGGCTGCGTGCCAGCTCGAAGCCATGGGATTCACCGATGTCTACGACTACGTGAACGGGAAGGTCGAGTGGATGGTTAACCGCCAACCCGTCCAGGGTAGCGGTCCGCACTACGCGATGGTGGGTGAGGTGGCTACCCAGGACCGTCTTCAGACCTGCGTACTGGGCAGCGCCGTCAGCGATTCAGCAAGCGCCATGGGAGAAAGCGGTGACACGTTCTGTCTTGTCCTCAACGATCACGGCGTCGTGTTGGGCCGCTTGCGCAGGAAGCATCGAGATGCAGGCTCCAACGATGTTGTTGAAGATGTGATGGAGACCGGCCCTACGACGGTCCGGCCAACGGAGCCGGCGAAGTCGCTCCTTGAGCGGATGGAGAAACGCAACGTCCCCGCGGTGGTGGTGACCACAAACAAGGGTGTCCTCGTAGGGGTCGCCCGCCGCAGCGATCTTCGACGATTGGTGGAGGAGAGCGGTTGACGATCGACATCGATGTTCTCGACACCCAGCACTCGGATCTGGACGACACCTTCCGTCGTCACGCGTTCGAGCACCTGCGGGACTCGGGAGCGGTGGAGGTAATCGACGTGGTCGCAACGTCGCCGGGCGGAGCCGAAAGCGCCCAACGGACGCTCGATGTCCTGGTGGCACGCGGCATGGCAATCATCGAGAACGACAGGTTGGTGGCGTTCGATGGTCTCAGCATCCAGCCGACCAAGCATCGGATGAGATTGGGCGACGACTCACTCTTCACTTGGTGCCCCGCCGATGCCGTCGGCATCCCTGCCGCCCTGGGCGAAGACGGCGAGGTGGTTACCGCGTGTCCCTACTGCTCAGCCGAAATAGTGCTTTCGATCCACGCCGGCGAACCTCAGGGAGACGCTGACCTCATCCTGTGGTTGCCGACCGCAAATTGCTCTCACGTCGTCACGCAGTTCTGCCCCGACGTGAACTTCTTCTGCAGTCGCGAGCACCTCGATGCATGGCGGTCGCAGGCAGGCAACCCGGAGGGCGAAACCCTCAGCGCGGAGGGAGCTGCGGAGTTAGGTCGCCAATGGCAATCCTCAAGGAGACCTCATGAAGAAGCTGCTGCTGCTCGCTGGCTTGATCCTCGGCCTCGCAGCGATCAACGCCCGCATCGACGCAACGAGGGAGTGCGGTTGCCAACCTGACTGCTGGTGCCAGCGGCCAGGACTCCGCCACTTCCGCTGGGTGCTGCCGTTCAGCCACAAAGCCGTCTCGCCTGAGTGGAAGCAGCAGACGGAGTCGTCTTCTCCGAGGTAGAACGCGTGCCTGCTCCCTAGTTGCGGTTGCTCCGAGGCGTTCTTACGACCCACGTTAGGACGGACGCTCCGTAGTTCACGCTTACCGCTTCACTCCTTAACGCTCCCGCCGGAACCGCACGCGGGAGTAACGAACCCAAAAGCCCTGACGTTTAGTCTGCCATGGTCGATCACGAAGCAGTCCCCCAAGCTGAACCTGAACTTCCCCGGCGCCGCCGTCACGTTCGCCGGGGCGGGCGTTCCTTACTTCCAGTGGACACCGCAGGATTTCGCGGCGAAGTACGAGGTCGACGTCTACCGCAATGGCGACCTCAATCTCTCACCCACGAACAGGGCTCTGCTTCAGCAAACGAAGATGGCTGCTTGGGGTCCCACGGGCGAGCTCGCCCGCGGGACGTACGCCTGGCGCGTGCGAGGACTGGATGCCGACAGCAAGCCTGGACCTTGGTCGCCGGGGTGGCGCTTTACCCTGGCCACGAACCCCACCAGCACCAGCCTGCAAGTTGTCAAGCTCGCCCGAAAGGTGCAAGCCTCCGGGAGCCTGAACCCGGCGCATCCGGGGCGCATCATGACGGTGACCCTCATGAAGAAGTCGGGGGTCAAATTCGTGAGGGTGGCGCAGGTGAGCGCGACCCTCTCCGCCTCGAGTAACTACGTGGCGACGTTCGCGCGCCCGTCTAAGGAAGATGCAAGGTACTGGCGCGCTTCGCTGGCGATTCAGACCATCTGCCGAGCCAGAAAACCGTCCGCTTCCGCTGCTAGCCCCGCATAGGGCTGGCAGAACCTCGAGGGCTGTGGCCCGCTACAGCCTCCATCGGCCTGATGCTCCCCAGCTTCGGGTACAGCTCGCGACCGTGAAATGGGAGGCTTGGCCTCCGTCGCTGGGATAATGGTCGACCTGGGCCTGAACGGGCCTTGAAGACGTCGGCTGAAAGAAACTGGACCAATGAGCATCCTGAAGAAGATCCTGAATGCGGGCGAGGGCCGCAAGCTGAAGTCCCTCGAGGCAGTGGTTCCCGTCGTCAATTCGTTGGAGGACGAGATCCACGCTCTCGATGACGCCGCGCTGCGCGGCAAGACGGCTGAGTTTAGGCAGCGGCTCGAGAACGGTGAGACCCTCGACGACATGGTCGGCGAGGCCTTCGCGGTGACCCGCGAGGCCGCCCGGCGCACCATCGGCCAGCGCCACTTCGACGTCCAGTTGATGGGCGGAGTGGCCCTCCACTACGGGTGGATCGCCGAGATGAGAACCGGTGAGGGCAAGACGCTCACCTCGACGCTTGCGGGATACCTCAACGCTCTCGGCGACGACGGGGTCCACATCATCACGGTCAACGATTACCTGGCCAAGCGAGACTCCGAATGGATGGGTCAGGTGTACCGGTTCCTGGGCCTTCACACCGGCCTCATCCAGTCGCAGATGGATCCTTCGGAGCGCCGCCCTGCCTATGCGGCGGACATCACCTACGGGACCAACAACGAGTTCGGGTTCGACTACCTCCGCGACAACATGGTCACCGAGCTGGATCGACTGGTGCAGCGGGGGCACAACTTCGCGATCGTGGACGAGGTCGACTCGATCCTCGTCGACGAAGCCCGCACCCCACTGATTATCTCGGGCGCTGCCAGCGAGGCCACCAAGTGGTACGTGCAGTTCGCACGTATCTCGCCGCGCCTAAGCCGCGATGAGCACTACGAGGTAGACGAGAAGAAGCGGACGATCGCCATCTCCGAAGAAGGCGTGTCGAAGGTCGAGGAGATCCTCGGCGTCGAGAACCTCTACGACCACGTGAACATCGACATGGTGCACCACCTCGAGGTCGCGTTGAAGGCTAAGGAGCTCTACAAGCGGGATGTCGAGTACGTCGTGCAGCACGGCGAGGTGAAGATTGTCGATGAGTTCACCGGGCGCATCCTCCCTGGGCGGCGCTACTCCGAGGGCCTACACCAGGGGATCGAAGCCAAGGAAGGCGTGCGTATCAAGGAAGAGAACCAGACGCTCGCTACGATCACCCTTCAGAACTACTTCCGTATGTACAACAAGTTATCCGGCATGACGGGGACGGCGAAGACCGAGGCGTCCGAGTTCAGCCACATCTACAAGCTGGACGTCTCAGAGGTCCCCACCAACCTTCCGATGATCAGGGCCGATGAGCAAGACCTCATCTACAAGACGGCAGATGCCAAGTGGAACGCGCTCGCCGACGACATCTCCGAGCGGAGCGCCAAGGGCCAGCCGGTGCTGATCGGAAC
>JACCXF010000167.1 GCA_013697295.1 Actinomycetota bacterium
GCGGTCAGCTGGTGCCGGATCGACTGAGCAGCGCCTGCCAAGTGTGCAGACGTGGCTGCCGACTGGCTGTTCGCGTTCGACGCTGTTACTGCGGCTAGGCCCTCGAGGCCCTCCGCAATGCCCTGGAGATCCTCCAGCCGCCGAAATGCCTCAAGGCTCGCAACGAAGAGGGACTCCGCCTGCCGGGAGTCGCCCGCCAGCAATGCCGCGTAGCCGAGGTATCCCAGGGACCTGGCCTCGAAGTGCTCGTCGCCGATGTCCTGGTACATCCGGCGCGCCCGAGTGATCAGCTGCTTGGCCCCCTTCAGCTCGCCCGCGTGCATCTTCGACATTCCGAGGTTTAGGTGGGATGTTGCCAGATGCCAGCTCGGTCCCAACGGCCAGCAGAGCTCGAGGGCTCGCGCGAAAGGCTCCATCGCCCGATGGAACTGGCCGCGACCCATGAGGATCATCCCGAGAATCGTCAACCCGTTGCGTTCATCGAGCGGTGCTCGATGTTCGCGCGCTATCTGGATCAGCTCAGCGCTCAGGGCCTCGCCCTCTTCGTAGTCTCCCTGGACGAATGCCATCCATCCGGCTCCCCAGAGTGCTTTGGCTCGCGCCGCATGGAGCTTGTCGCGATCGATCGAGAGCGCTTCCCGGAGCCACATCCGCCCCTCCGAGAAGTGACCCTGACGCCTCCAGAACTGCCACAGCGCCCCTGCGAGGCGCAGAGCGCGCTTCGTATCCTTCGTGCGCGTGAGCCATGCGAGCGCCGCACGGAGGTTGTCGTGCTCCGTCTCGAGACGTCGGAACCAGTTCCCCTGCCCCGCACCACCAAGCCCCGGCTCCGCCTTCTCGGCCAGGGAGAGGTAAAACTCCGCATGCCGCTGCCGGAACGATCCCATCTCTCCCGCCCCCTCGGATCGTTCGAGTCCGAACTCTCGGATGACGTCTAACATCGAGTAGCGGACGTCGCGTTGAAAAGGGCTGGCGAGATAGACGAGGCTCTTGTCGATTAGCCCGCTCATGTGCTGCAAGGTAACCGCGGTTACCCCTTCGTCTGCGAGGGCTGTCGCAGCGTCCAGCGTCCAGCCTCCCGCGAACACGGAGAGCCGCCGGAACAGCGACTGTTCGTCGGGATCCAGCAAGCCGTAGCTCCAAGCGATCGTGTCGCGCATCGTCTGGTGCCGCTTCGGCAGGTCGCGTGGCCCGCCGACGAGCACACGCAGGGGCATATCGAGCATCTCCCTCAGCGCCTCGAGAGATAGATGTTTCACTCGGGCCGCGGCCAGCTCGATCGCCAACGGCAAGCCGTCGAGACTCCCGCAAATGTCCCGCAACACGAGCGCGCTCGCGTCATCGATCACCAGGTCGCGCCTCACGGCGCTGGCGCGCTGGAAGAAGAGCTCGACAGCGGGATCGGCTCGGATGGCTTCGGGACCGCTTCCTCGGTCCTTACGATGAAAGCCAAGTGGCGGTACGACGATCTCGTGTTCGCCACTGAGGCGCAGTGCCTCTCTGCTGGTCACCAGGATCTTCAGGCGGCTGCATCGTCCGAGGAGCTCCCTCACGAATCCAGCGGCACCAATCACGTGCTCGAACGTGTCCAGCACCAGGAGTGCTGGATCGAGGTGGAGGGCCTCGCCGATCGCTTCGGCGATCCGCTCCTTGGTCGACGTGACCCCCATCGCGACCGCGACGGTTGATCCAACCAGCGGCTCGGCGGTCCAGCTGAGGGGGACGAAGAAGACCCGGGGCTTGGTCCCGCCGTGATGCTCGGCCCTCCGTGCTGCTTCGATGGCTATGCGCGTCTTTCCGACGCCGCCAGGCCCTGTGAGGGTGAGCAGCCGTATATCCTCGTCGGCCAGCGCAGCCGCGACGATCTCAAGCTCGCGTTCGCGGCCGACCAACGTCGTCGGTGGCGTGGGAACGCGTGCGCCCGGTGCGGCTAGGACGCGTTTCTCCGGGGCCAGCGCACGAGGACCCCTGCGCGCCGATCCTCGAGCGATCCCTTCAAACTCATCCCGCTCCGCGCCCACGAGCGCGAGGGCCGACGCGAGACGCTGTGCGGTGTGCCGGTAGACGGTCTTCCTCAGGCCTCGCTCGACGTCGCTGATCGTCCGAACGCTGATGCCAGATCGGTCGGCGAGGCCTTCTTGCGTGAGACCGGCGGCGGCCCGCTGGCTCCTCAGCAGGGCAGCAAGAGATGACTCCTCAACCATCACATGTCTACATCTCCCGCGTCAGATGCTACCGCCAGAGTAAGGAGCCTCGAAAGTCGGTGGGTCAAGTCGGTGGATGTTTCCTGGTGGACACCGAGAGACGTCTGGATACTCAAGACGTCCCGACTGGAGGGAGGAGCAGGCGATGTCGATCGAGGCGAACAAACAGGTGGTGCGCCGGTTCTACGAGGAAGTGCTGAACTCCGGGAAGATCGAGGCGCTGGAGGAGTTGGCCGTCACCAACTACCAAGAGCACGACATGCTGCCGGGCCAGGGAGACGGCCTCGCGGGTCTTCGGAAGCGTGTCACGATGCTGAGGACGGCGCTCACTCCTCGGTTCGAGCTCGATGACGTCATCGCCGAAGGTGACCGAGTGGTCGTTCGATGGACCAACTCCGGCACGCACGTCGGTGACTTCATGGGCGCCCCCGCAACAGGAAGGAGCTTCAGGATCGCCGGCGTCGACGTCCATCGGGTCCAAGACGGGAAGATGGCCGAGCACTGGCACGTCGTCGACCAGCTGTCGATGCTTCAGCAACTGGGGCTGATCCCTTCCAACGAGAGCGTCGGATGAGGTAGCAGTTGCCCGGTGCTTCCTGTGATGATCTGGAGCGGTGAGCCAGGGGTGGCTTGGACTCTGATGGGCCACGTTGGGGGCGGAGGGCTCAATCGTCGTGTTCCGGGCCGCAAAGCTGAGGTTCTCCGACGTGGAGCCGGCCCTCGTGCGCAGGGCGGCTTGAGAGTGGCGGGCGACTGGTCGGCTCGCTCGGATTGACCGACGCGCAGGGGTGGCCTCGGTGCGCCAGCGTCCGGCCTCCCGACATTACCTGGACGGCGTCCGGCTCCTGATCGCGAACGCCAGCCCGGCGTCGCTATTGGGTGACGAGCTCGAAGACGTACAGCTCGGGAACGGTGCTGAAGTTGGTGCCGCTCACGTACAGGGTCCCGTTGACCAAAGCGGGTGACGAGGCCACCAGGGGATCCTGGGTGATGAACTGCCAGAG